>CAZRAV010000130.1:0-3173 GCA_964598175.1 uncultured Candidatus Bathyarchaeia archaeon
ATTCCTCAGTCATTTTAGCACATCCTTTACTTTGATGAACTTCTTATTAACTTTACTTTTGGTTATAAGACTGACAGAGGCAATCTAACAAGTAAATCCGAGCGTTATAATTTCGGAATATATAAATAAAAGGGTATAATACAGAAATTACGCTCGCATCTACCACAGGGTTTAAATATCTAAGAAAAAAAGTGTTGTATGTAAGTCGTTCTAAGGAGGCGAGGTCGAGTGCTAGCTTATCGAAAACCAGGTGATGTGCAGATCCAAAGCGAGGTGCCAGAACCCCATCCGAATCTCCGCCTTGCCATCAGGAACCTGATGCTAAAGGAGGTCTCGAACGATGTGGAGGAGGAATCCCCTGCGGTCAGGAAGCTAGCCACCCGTCTCCGACAGGAACTCTCCCTCTTCGAGATGAATAAACGCGACACCTTCCAGGCCGTTGCTGGGGCGGACGCAGGGAGCCAAGTCCTGCCGTTGGCCTCAAGGCGCTACGCCGTCATCAGCGCCCTGGTCTACTCGCTCCCTTCGGGCTCCCGCTTCTTCCTACCCCCCGAGTCCCTCACATACCCCTACACGCTGTCGGGGGAGAGGTTCAAAGGCACGGTGAGCGCGAGGCGGGAGGCGAAGCTCTACGAGACGGCGTGCAGCTTCATCGAGACAAACCCCAGGGTCAGGCTCGTGCTCGTCGACGGGCCGCTAGCCTTCAGCAACTGGTGGAGCATGGCCGGGCAGAGGCGCGACCGCCAGAGGCTCATCGACACCGTCAACCGGTTTCTCCGGCTCTGCATGGAGGAGGATGTCATCGTCGCCGGTGTCGTCAAGCGCCCCTCCGCCCGGTACCTGATCTACCACCTAGAACTCCAGGACAGTACGGATCTACCTGACGCTTTCTTGTTGCTGCAGGCGCTGAGGCCTGGGGAGAGAACAGAGGTCTTCTCCCCAAGGGCGGCGCTTAGACGGGTAGTGAGGGTAACGCCCTTCATGGACACCATCGACTGCCCTATATACTCCTTCTATGGACGGTTCTCTAAGGATTGGTTCATACCGCCTATCAGGATCGATCTCCCGGCCTTCTCGCTAGGAAGCCTCGATGATATAGCCGACTACTGCCATTTGTCGGGCTTCTGGAACGGTATCCCGCTACCCATAGTTCGCGCAGACGAGGAAGTCCGCATCTCGAAGCGATTCATGGGCGAGATCTATAATGAGATCGTGAGCTGTGTGGGGCGGCTGACTGGCAAGGTCTCGCACCTAGCACCTTACTGGGGTGAGGGAGGGTGGATGGGAGCCTAGTCGTTGGCCACACCTACAGCCAGACGGGGGACTACCAGCTCGATGAGATAACCATCATCCTCCTGAGGGGGCGGGAGCTGGCCCGGGGTGACCTCGTCTACGTCGTCCACCCTAAGAATGGCTCCCCCGTCGTCTACCAGGTAACCCAGGTCTATCCGCACAAGCGGGTGAGGGAGTACGAGGAGGCCCTCCTCAGGGAGGGGCGCGTCATCCATGACTTCGAGGACGCGACGATGCACGCGAGGGCATACCAGTGGGGTTGGATCGACGAAGCGGGGAGCCTCCGTCCACTGAGGTATCCGCTCCCGCCGAACACGTCAGTCATCCGAGCCGAGAGGGATGTCATCGCCAGGTTTACGAAGCCGAACGGGGATTGGAAGCTGCTGCTGGGCACCGACCCGAGCAGCGACCTCGACGTGGAGCTAGGGGTCTACTCCCTCATCAGGCAGTCGTGCCTCATCTGCGGAGCCGTTGGGACGGGGAAGACGACGACGGCCGGCTCCATGGTCTGCAGGGCGGCGAGCCTGAACCCGCCCGTCCGCTTCTTCATCGTCGACAAGGACGGCGAGTACACCAGCCTCATCGACCGGCTCGGCGCTGAGAAGGTGCTGAAGGTGCCGTGGATGCGCTTCTTCCAGCCCTCGGACATCCCCTGGGAGGACTACATCGCAGAGTTCGGATGGCAGAAGACTTGGTGGAACACGAAGATCCTCGTGAAGGCGTTGAAGATTCTGTACGCTTCTGGGGGCATGGTGACGAAGGTGAACCTCAGGAGGGCCATCCAGTACGTGAGCCCCGACTCCCTAGGCTTCAGCAAGAAGGCGGAGGAGTTCGAGAGCTACAGGCAGCAGGTACTGGTCGCCGTGAACGGGTCGAGGCTGATCTCCGAGGGCGACGTCCGCCCCCTAGACCCTGTGGAGCTTCTAAGGGAGCGGCGGGTCGTCATCATGGACCTCTCCCAGGGGAGGGACACATGGGCCCAGAAGCAGATCGTCGTCGCCCAGGTCCTCCGACGGATCTTCAATGAGGCGCTGGATAACCGGAGGTTCGGCTGCATCATATTGCTGGAGGAGGCGATGTACTACGCACCCCAGCGGGGCGTATTCGAGATCGGGACGAAGGAGAGCAGGAATAAGCTCCTCGGCGTCGTGAAGGAGATCGCCACCAACGGCGGACGGAACGGCGTCGGCCTATGGATCGTGACCCAGAGGCTGGCCACGGTGGAGAAGACCGTGGTCACCCAGTGCGCCAACAACATCATCTGCCACTCCCTGGAGGACCTGGACAAGCAGAGGCTGGGGGAGATAATGGGCGAGAAGTTCGTCAGGCTCATCGGCGACCTCCCCCAGGGCGAGGCCATCGTCAAGGGGACCGCCCTCAAATGCCACTTTCCCATCTGGGTGAAGATACTCCCCGACGTCTACCCCGCGTCCGCCATCGCGACGCCCATGAGCCGGTTCCTAAGCATGGAGCAGGCCTCTCAAGCAGAGGCACAAGAAGTAGAGGTAGTGACCGCGGACGCCTAAGCCCCATCCAGAGCATCAGGTCGTTCCGCCGGCTTCTCCCCCTTTAGCGCGCTATTTACGGCCTTGCTGGCGACACGTCCAGCCACGTGGATGGGGGCGTCGGAGAAGAAGCGATCGATCCGCCGAGAAGCGAGGCATGGATAGGTCTGCACGAGGAGGGCCCCTCTCTCCGCGGCCTCATCAACCTTGGTCCCTGGGAGCTTCTCGGCCAGATGCCATGTGGAGCCGCACGGTGCGCCTCTCACCACCCCCACGGTTTTAACGACGCCGTCCTCTATAGTCACCTCCAACTCGGGAGAGCCGAAGATCCGGGCGAACTGATCTATGGGAAAGATGCCGACTGGCGCAAGGGTG
>CAZRAV010000131.1:0-3165 GCA_964598175.1 uncultured Candidatus Bathyarchaeia archaeon
CCTGTGCCTCCAACCTACCGAAAGCCTTAGTAATGCTCTCAGAATACGGAGGCCTAAGTATTCCAAGCTCGGTGATGAAGCCGCTGACAAACTTAGCTGGGGTGACATCGAACGCCGGATTCCTTGCCGGTGTATCCCTCATGGCAATCAGGATCCTTGAGGGAGCACCTTTGTCGTCGACGCCCCACATTCCCAGCACCTCCTCGACGCCACGCTCCTCGATCTCGATCTCATCGCCTATTCCACACTCCAGGTCGAAGGTCATCCTGGGAGCTGCAACATAGAAGGGGACGCCGTTCTCGCGGGCGAGAACCGCCTTCTCGTAGGTCCCTATCTTGTTCGCGACGTCGCCGTTGGCAGCGATCCTGTCCGCGCCCACAATGACCATGTCAACCTCACCACGCCTCATGAAGTGGCCCGCGGCGTTGTCAACGATGACCGCGTAGGGGATTCCCTCCTGCTGGAGTTCCCAGGCCGTGAGCCTAGCCCCCTGGCAGCGGGGTCGGGTCTCGTCGACGAAGACGAATACCTTCTTCCCCTGTCTATGGGCGAACCTTATGGGGCTGAGGGCAGTCCCGTAGTCGATGAAGGCGAGGGCTCCCGCATTGCAGTGGGTCAACACCCGAAAGTCATCGTCAATCAGCTCGCAGCCATGCTCCCCGATCCTCCTTGAAGCAGATAGGTCCTCCTCGGCGATGGCATCGGCCTCCGCAACCGCCCTATGAACGCGCTCGGGCACAGGGCCGTAGGAGGCGACCTTCAAGCACCGATCGATGGCGTGGAACAGGTTTGCAGCCGTCGGCCGTGTCTTCCTCAGCCGCTCCGCTGCCTTCTCGATGTAGCGCTTGAATTCTTCTGGCGAGAGGTCCTCTGCCTCCATAGCAGCCTGGGCCATGCCGTATGCGCCTGCTACGCCTATGGCTCCCGCGCCCCTCAGAACCATGTTCCGTATGGCCTCGGCTGTCTCCTTATGGTGGTTCATAGCGGTGATCTCGAACACATGCGGAAGTTTCCTCTGGTCAATCATCTTGATGGTTCGTCCCTCTCTCCAAATGGTTCGGACTTCATTGGTCTCTCCTCCGATCTTGACTCTCATCTAGCAGCACCTCCATTGGTGTCTATGAACAAAATACCCTTTATGCAGCATAATAAATATCCTTGACCCTCAATCGGCCCATCTCTGTTCTCCGGCGTCAAAAAGGCAGAAATGGATCCAACTAGCTTCAGCGCCTATTTTAGGACTTTTCCCGTCTTCATATACCAAAGATAGAGGTCCATCTGGCCAAGGGGCATCCCAAGCCTGTCGGCTATCTTTCTGAGGATGCCCTCATACTCTAGGTATCTTCTCTTCGTCAGTCCTCCTCGACCGTAGTCCGGTACGAGGTCGTGCTCTTTCATGTTCGAGAGTATATGCCGGTCCAGGATAGCGACATCAAGGTATCCCACGTTCCTGAGGAAATGGCTCGCTTCCTTCCATCCGAATCCTTTCACGTTTTTCACCAGCCACTCCCGGGCCTCCCTTGAGGATTTGAAGCCTTGGATTAGCTGTTTGATGTTTCCCATGAGTTTCCTCACGGCAACGATGTACTCAGCCCGTTTATCCGCGAACCGGTGTCCTTTCCGTCGAAGCGTCTCCGCCACCTCTCCGAAACTTCCATCGATGATCACGCCGCAGTCATCCAGCGCATCAACGCAGAGCTGAGCCCTCTCGGCGCTTGAATAGGCCGTGAGAAGACAATAAACGAGTTCAACGAACCAGATGGAGGAGTCCCTCTCGTTCACTTCCAGGAACTCAGCCACGCGGTCTTCAACCAGCCGCCGAACATGTGAATCATCTTCTAGCTTCCTCACCTCATGGACGAGGGAGTTTATGCCTCTACCCGTGTTCATCGTCACCCATGCTCATCTGTTCTTTTCCGATGGCGAGATTTAAGGAATGGAGTTATTCTCATTTGGCTTAAGAATAGTTCTTTATTTTGCCGTGAGATATTATTGCCAGGGGGTTAAGGGATGTCGCCGTTCATTGAGGATCTCTACTTCGAGTTCGATAACATGCCCGTGAGGCTCATGGCGACGAGGAATATCCCGAGGATAGAGACCGCCGGCATCCTCATCGATGAGACCGAAGCCGGACAGGAGCTGACGGTCAACCTTTGGATCGCGTGGGAGCTGGTCGAGGCGGCGCTCGCCCGATTCGCCGACAACGGCGTTGGCAACGAGGAGTGGACCCAAATCCACTACCGGGAACGCTTCCAACCCCTAGGCCGACCCTTCCCTCTGCCAGAGAAGTTCTATCCCAGGGTGCACCTCACCTTCTCCCGACTGATGAAGGAGGCAAGGGGTGACACAACCCGCCTTGAGAACCTGAACCGGCTCAGGGGAATGTTCCGAGACATACTGGAGAGCAGGATAGACAGGGTCGTCAAGCTTGCCTCCGCAGAGGCAGCCGCCTCTTCAAGGCCCCTCCAGCCCGAGGAGGCCGCCCTCTACGGCGAGCTTCACGCCTTGATCTCCTCTTGGCGGAGGGAAATGAGGAGGCTGGAGGCGAGGTAGATGGACAGATCGAGGCTCATCTCCGCCGAGGTGGCCTTCACCCGGTTCATCGAGAGCTTCAGGGACGCCCAGGGCGTCGCGAAGTACGAGCAGGCTCTGTCCGAGTTAGCCGTCAAGGGTTTGAAGTCGCTCATCGTCGACTTCCACGACCTCTACGCCTTCGACGCCGAGCTCGCTAGGAATGTGCTGGCGAACCCGGATGACCTACTCCCCCAGTTCGATGCCGCCGCCTTCCAGAAGCTGCGGATGCGCGACCGCGAGTACGCTGAACAGATCCGGGAGGTTCATGTCAGGCTCAGGGGTCTCCCAGCCGAGACGCCGCTCCGCAGGGTTGGTGCGGTGCACATCGGAAGGCTACTGATGGCGAACGGCATCACCGTGAGGGCGACGGCTGTGATGCCCCTGCTGATGAAGGCCGCGTTCCGTTGTACAAACTGTGGGGAGATGGCCTACGTGGAGCAGACAGGCCAGTACCTGAGGATGCCGCCGTCGTGCACTTCCTGCAACAGGCGGAGGGGCTTCGAACTCGTCCCCAAGGAGTCCGTCTTCATCGACTCCCAGAGGATCTCAATACAGGAGAGGCCGGAGGAGCTTCCCCCCGGCCAGCTACCC
>CAZRAV010000132.1:0-3148 GCA_964598175.1 uncultured Candidatus Bathyarchaeia archaeon
GGTGGAGCGGATCGAGATCCAGGTCTACGAGGAGATGGCCATGAAGCAGCTCGAGACCATAAGGAGGGAGGCCATGGAGAGGTTTGGGGTGGAGGAGGTTGAAATCATCCATAGGTTCGGTAGCCTGAAGGCCTTGGACAACATCATGATGATCACGGTGGGCGCGGCCCACAGGGCGGAGGCCTTCGACGCCTGCCGGTATGTGTTGGAGAACATCAAGAGGCGAGTGCCCATATGGAAGAAGGAGGTCACCCCGGAGGGCGACTTCTGGGTGGAGGGGGAGAAGCCTTGAGCCGCGTCGACCCCATGAGAATGGTGGACATCTCCGAAAAGGAGATCGTCCACAGGACAGCCGAGGCGGTCGGCAGGATCAAGCTGAAGAAGCAGACGCTGGACGCCGTCAAGAAAGGAAGGGTGGAGAAGGGTGATCCGCTGGCGGTGGCGGAGGTCGCCTGCGTATTGGCTGTGAAGAGGACGCCCGAGACGATACCCCTCTGCCACACGGTGCCCATCACCTCCGTGAACGCCGAGTTCACCTTAGGCGACGGCTTCATAGAGGCCCGATGTCGCGTCTCAGCCGACTACAAGACGGGAGTCGAGATGGAGGCACTCACGGGGGTGACGGCCTCGCTGCTCACCATCTGGGATATGGTGAAGTACATGGAGAAGGATGAGGCTGGACAGTATCCGACGACGGCCATTACCGATATCAGGGTGACCAAAAAGAGGAAGGGGTGAAGGGTTTGCACGAACACAGAAGGGATCAAAAGGTGGAGGCGGTCTGCGCCCTACTCGTCACCAGTGATATCCGGCGGCTAGAGACCGACGAAACGGGGAGGACGGCCATCCGTCTCCTGGAGGAGGATGGTCACAGCGTCGCCGCCTACAAGATCGTGAGGAACGACACAGCCCTGATACAGGAGGCCGTGAAAGGTTTTTTGGACGATGAGAAGATACAGGTCATAGTCACGAGTGGAGGGACAGGTATAGGACCCAAGGACAAGACCGTCGACGCCGTCTCCGCCTTCCTTGACAAGCGGATGGACGGCTTCGGGGAGCTGTTCAGGAGGCTCAGCTACGAAGAAGTTGGAGACGCCGCCATCATAAGCAGGGCCACCGCCGGCGTCGCAAAGGGGAAGTTGGTCTTCTGCCTGCCGGGGTCACGGGGCGCGATGGAGCTTGGACTAAGGAAGATCATCCTTCCCGGACTTGGTCACATGCTCTGGGAGGTGAAAAGGAGATGAAGATGCGACCCTTCAAGCGCCTCCTACCCCGAGAAGAGGCGATGGAGATCATCAGGGCGAATATTCGACGCGTCGACAGGATCGAGAAGGTCCGCCTAGAGGAGGCGGCAGGAAGGGTGCTGGCCAAGGATGTTGTGGCTGGCTTCAACGTCCCTGCCTTCGACAAGGCTTCGATGGACGGATATGCGGTGAGGGCTGGGGACACTTACGGCGCCTCAACGTTCTCCCCGAAGAGGCTAAGGCTCATCGGAGTGCAGCACGCAGGCGAGTTCTTCGAGGACGAGGTCGGTACCGGCGAGTGCGTCCAAGTGGCGACGGGGAGCCCCATCCCCCGAGGGAGCGACGCCGTGGTCATGGTGGAGTACACCAGACTGGACGGCGACCAAGTCGAGGTCCAGAAGCCTGAATATCCTGGTGCCAACATCTCGCCCAAGGCGGAGGACATCAGTGAGGGTGAAGTCGTTGTCAAGGCTGGTGAACCGCTCACATCCGGGAAGATCGGAGTCCTCGCCGCCCTGGGAATCGAGTCAATGGAGGTCTATGCCAAGCCCGAAGTCGCCGTCATCTCGACGGGATCGGAGGTGAGACCCATAGGCAGCCACCTTGAACCCGGTCAAATATACGACATCAACTCCCACACCATCTCGGTGGTCGTCGACAGCAACGGCTGCGTCCCCCATAGGCTTGGGATCGTCTCGGACGAACGCGACGCCCTAGAGGCAGCCCTCAGGGAGGTCGTCGGCCGCGATCTAGTCGTTTTCTCGGGGGGAAGCTCAGTCGGAAGCCGTGACCTGCTCTACGAAGTGGTCGAGGAGGCAGGCGAGGTACTTTTCCACGGATTGCAGGTGAAGCCGGGGAAGCCAACCCTCTTTGGCATCGTCGATGGGACTCCCGTCTTCGGAATGCCTGGCTACCCGACCTCATGTCTGAGCAACGCCCACATCTTCCTGGCGCCGGCGCTGAGGATACTGGCAGGGCTCCCTCCACGTGAACTGAGGCGGGTGAAGGCGCGGATGGCGGTCAGGGTCGTCTCCTCCTCCGGCAGGGAGCAGTTCCTCACCGTGAGGCTCGAAGACGGCCTCGCCCACCCGGTGTTCAAGAGGTCAGGAGCCATCACGAGCATGGCCCACGCCGACGGTTACATCGTCATCCCCGTCAACACAGACACCATAGAGGAGGGAGAGGAGGTGACGGTCACCCTCCTCGGTTAGAGGCAATGGTCTTAAAGACCCTGTGCGCCTTCTGTTTCTTTCGACCTTTAATGAAGGGGGCGTATTTCGAGGTCGGGGAGGACTACGCTCTGAAGCTCGACGCCGAAGACCTGCTGGCCCCCTTCCGTGACCGCGCGCGAACCAAATATTAAACGGATTTGAGATTGGTAAGTATGTATACTCACCCTTCTTGGGTTTGGGGCAAAAATTTATCCCCCAAAACCCAAACCAGTTTTTTCGTTGAATCATTTGTCATTAGAAGGCATTAATTTTAAATGAGAATGTATGCGTACGAGAAACAATGAGAAGCAAGGTAGCACACCAGATTAAACCCATGCCGATTTGGCAGTCTCTGATCTTCTTTGGGATACCAGCACTGGCAGCAGCTGTAGGCCAATACGTGCTCTGGCCGTTCTTCATGGGTGTCGGCGTATCCGAGGAAACAGCGTATCATTACCAGATGTTGGTCGTGTTCACGTTTTTATTGAGTGCAGCTCTCGTGGCTTACGTGATCGAAGGGAATCCTCTCGATTGGTCATCGTTTAGACGTCGTTTTCGTCTCTTTAGTTTAGATGGAAGAGGATGGAAGTGGACGTTGGGAGGTCTTGCTATGGATATTCTATTATCTCTAGTGGCTTCAGTTCTCGCGATCCAAGTCTATAACATTCTGAAATTTACGCCTCCAGACGTATC
>CAZRAV010000133.1:0-3138 GCA_964598175.1 uncultured Candidatus Bathyarchaeia archaeon
CAGGCCAGCCGCCGTCGTCGCAGGAGGTGAGACCACAGTCAAGGTGGAGGGGGCAGGTCACGGAGGGAGGAATCAGGAGCTCGCTCTCAGCGCCGCCATGAGAATGGAGGGACTCGACGCAGTGGTTGCGGCCCTCGCGACAGACGGCATCGACGGCCCGACAGAGGCTGCGGGCGCCATAGCCGATGGCTGGACGATGAGACGGGCCAGGTCCATGGGCCTCGCCCCGGAGGATTTCTTGATGGATAATGACTCACACGGCTTTTTCAGGAGGCTGGAAGACGCGATCCTGACGGGGCCCACGGGTACTAACGTCAACGACCTCGCGGTGATCATCGTCTCAGAATGAGAAGGAATGGGCATGCCGTCGACGGAGGCTAGGCGCAAGGCGCTCTTGGACCTGATCACCCTGCTCGGGGAGTTCTATGGGGCTGTGGACACCGTTGTGGTGGAAGGGTCGAGGGACGTTGAGGCGCTTCGCCGCCTCGGGTTCCAGGGTCGGGTCGAGGTGTACTCAAGGGTGGGGGTCTCCGACAGCGACTTGGTAGAGGGGCTTGCCCATCGGAGTGGGGCAGTCGTCATCCTCACCGACTTCGATAAGGAGGGGCGGTGGCTGAACAGGCGGCTGTCTAGGCTTCTTGAGAGGAGGGGTATCAGGGTGAAGGTGAACCTTAGGCGGGCGGTAGGTAGGCTGATGGCAGTTTTAGGGGTCTACACGGTGGAGGCCCTCGACAATGTCGAGGAGAATCTGCGGCATCCCAGTCCCTAGGTCAAGATCAAGCCTCGTCTGCGGGTCTCCTCGTTCAGCCGTTTGGCGTGGAGCTCGACCTCTCCCAGGGCTGCCTTCAAGTCCTTGAGGAGGTTCGGGTCGGCGTCCTCAGCCCTCTGGAGGCGCTCGATGGTGCCCAGGAGCTTGGTGGATGCGACGCCGAGGTCGCCCATCATCTCCTTCCCCTTCTTCGTCCTCAGCCAGATCTGACGCTCGTTCTGAATTATAGTGTTCTGTACGATCTGGATTCGGATCTTGATGTTATCTATCTCGTCCTCAGGGATTGCTCTGGCTGGGACCTCTCTCAGCAGATTCATAGTCCTCCCGAGGACTCCTTTGGCGAAGGTCAGGCTCTCTCCCAATCGTTGCACCTCTCACCTTAGGCCGAGGCGTTCTCCCATCACATTTAGCCTCTCCAGTAGCTCATTTAAGGTTGTTCTATGGTAGCAGAGGAAGCTGTTCTGGACCCGCCGGTAACCAGAATTCTCACTGGTTCGGCCTCTTATCGAGCGCGAATAAAAAAATTAACTTCTAAGTTAACATCGTTTAAAGGAATAAAGTTCGAGATAGACTAAAAAAGATGGAGGACGGTTTCTTGGTGTCGTTTCAAGCTATTTTTTCGACTGCTAGATGCTCACTCCATGTAACTATCATGTTGCTGGTAAGCTTGTGTTCCAGATATCAATATCCCACTTCCAAGAGCCATCTTCATACTTCCAAACGACGACATATTTGCCATTGTCTGTAACGGTTTCACCACCCTCAGGCTGAATCTTCAGCGTGTATTTCCCGATTTCACAGGCCATGTCTTCTCCCATTGCCATTAACTCCACCGTTTCGAGTTTGGCTTCCTTGACACCCATGTCCATAGCCCCCTGCCAGAACGACTGGATGGCCCGCTTACCTGTTATCATCTCAGCATTTGGTGGGAGGATTCTTGCACCTACCGTGTAGACCGTGGTGGCTGCAGCTGCGTCTCCTCGATTAAAGGCTTCCATAAACCCTTTGTTAACAGCCTCTATCTTAGCGCGAAAGTCTCCCAAATCGATCACCTCTCCCTTCCTTCTTGGTACTTATATAGCTCCCCACCTCGGAGCTGATGTTCTACTAGAAGACACTCCAAGCGTTTCAGCAGAACATTTAACCTGAGTAGATTTTACTTCATATATAATATTTACTAGAGATGTCCAAGCCATAAATCGAATCCTTCAGTCGTGACGTACAGATCCGTGGATGTCCCTTTGCGGTAATAATCGTAAATAGAAATTGAAGCCTAATTTGGCCTCACTGCTTATAAGAATCTTCAGTCGATGGTGCTTTGGTGTCGTTGGTTTCACCGCAGCTCTTAGCCTCTTTCATCGTCTCCGGAGTCCTTGAGATCTCTGTTCCCCTCTTCCTCGGGTTTGTGTTCCGCAGAAGGCTGGGCGTCAGCTGGAGGACCTACGCCATCGGATGCGCCATGTTCGCCGTATCCTTGATCCGCATGCCCCTTAACTCAGTCGTCTCCCAAGTCATAGGGCGAACCTTGTCTGGGGGTCTGATGTGGTTTCTCCTGCTGGCCTTCCCCTCTTTTACAGCGGGCCTCTTCGAGGAGTCAGCACGTTTCGCAGCCTTCAGTATCCTGATAAAAGATCGGAGCTGGGAGAACGGAGTGATGTACGGTGCAGGGCACGGCGGCATCGAGTCTATGCTACTGGCCGGTGTGAACGTCCTCGGCTTCACATTCGCCTTGATGTTCTTCCCGTCGACACTTCCGCCCGGAAAGCTCCAGGTCATCGAGGCACTCCCAGTCCATCTGCCCCTGGTCGGCCTATACGAGAGGCTTATGGCTATCACCATCCAGATAGGGCTCTCGGTGCTGGTGCTCCAGTGTTTCATCCACAAGAATTTCATCTACCTGTGTGATGCCATTTTTCTCCACTTCGCAATCGACTTAACGGCACTGGCTACCGCCCGGTACGGCATTCTATGGCCCGAGGTTGCAGCCACCTTCTTTGCCATTGCCTTCTACCTCTACATCAGACACAACGCTCCGCCATCATACAACTAGACGGAGAATCAGGAAGGAAAGCTGTAGATTATTCTTCGAGAAGAAAACTCGCTTCTGGAGCTATTCGCTCAGGTTGAAGGGGGCTCCTCGCTCAAGCACGGAGGCAGGTATCAACTCACGCCAACGCTCAAGCCAAGCCAAGTCACGATCCTTTTCACGGAGTTCATCGGGCAGTAGCTCTGGAATGGTCTCAACGGCGCTGCCAATGGGGTACCAGCGGCCGCACTCAGGACAGACCAACAGCCCCGCGTCCACCTCGACAAGGTTCAGAAAGCGATAGAGCCTGTCAACGTCTTCCAAGTAATCCCTTAGCAACTCC
>CAZRAV010000134.1:0-3116 GCA_964598175.1 uncultured Candidatus Bathyarchaeia archaeon
AGAAGCGGACCCGGGTCGGGGCGCCCCTCACATGGACCATCCACGACAAGGGCCTGTCTACCATCATAGACTGGCACGACAGGGACATCTACGGCAGGAAGCTCAAGCCCATGCAGAAGGCCCGGGTCTACAGGCTGAGGAAGTGGCACCGCAGATCGAAGGTCTCCGGCGCCACCGAGAGGAACCTCGCCTTCGCCCTCTCCGAGCTGACCAAGGTCGCCTACAAGCTCAACCTCCCGAAGAACGTCCTTGAGACGGCCTCAGTGCTGTACCGCCGCGTCGTCAGGAAACGCCTCATACGGGGCCGCTCCATCCAGGGCGTCGCCGCCGCCTCCATATACATGGCATGCCGCCAATGCAAGATAATCCGCACCCTTGAGGAGGTCGGCAGGGCGGCTCACATAACGAAGAAGGAGGGAGGCCGGAACTACCGTTTCCTGCTGAGGAAGCTCCAAACGAGGGTGCCCCCCGTCGACCCCCAGACCTATATCTCGAAGTTCGTAAACCAGCTGACCCTCTCAGGAGACACCGAGAGCATCGCAATGAAGATACTGGAACAGGCCGTCGAGCTCAGGCTGACCAGCGGCCGAGGCCCAGCCGGCATTGCAGCGGCGGCCACATACATCGCAAGCCTGCTGACAGATGAGCGGAGAACACAAGGCGAGATCGCGAAGGGGGCGCATGTGACCGAGGTCACCATCCGTAACCGCTACAAGGAGCTCACTCAGAAGCTCAACATCAGGGTGGACATGTAGAAAAGTATCAGAGTTCCGCCCCAGGTTTATCTTGCCCCTCCGTTCGCCGCTGCCATAACGGGATATGAGGGTGTCATCTATGTTAAGCTGAACCCGGTTCTCATACCTTGCGAAGACTCAACCTGTCAAAGATGGCTTTTTCGAGTTCGCCTGGGACGGCTTCTTGAAGCTCGTATCTGACTCTGAGCATGGGTTTGTCGACGTCGAGGTATCTCCGTATGTCCGTCGGAGTTCCGAGGAGGACAAAGTCGCAGGGGGTGTCTTTTATTACTTGGCTGAGTTCGCGCATCTGCTTCTCGCTGTAGCCGACTGCTGGCAGCACTTTCTCCAGATGGGTGTACAGCTTGTAGAGTTCCTTTATGGAGCCGCGGGCGTACGGCCTCGGGTCGACGATTCTGGCTTTCTTCTCCCTTGCTAAGATGGTGGCTGCTCCGTATCTCATCCCGCCGTGGGTCACGGTCGGACCGTCCTCGATGACCAGGACGCTCTTCCCCGTGATCTCGTTTTCTTTCTCGGCGGAGATGGTTATCTCGGCCTTGTAAATCTGTGCCCTCGGATTCAACTTCCTGACGTTCTCCTCGACCTTGGAAACGTCTTCGGCGGCTGCGGTGTTCACCTTGCTGATGACAACGATGTCAGCCATCCCCACATTCGTCTCGCCTGGATGGTAGCTCAGCTCGTCTCCCACCCTATGGGGATCGACAATAACAACGTGTAACGTGGGATAGTAGAAGGGCAGGTCGTTGTTCCCGCCGTCCCATACGATGATGTCCGCCTCCCCCTCGGCCTCCTTTAAAATCGCCTCGTAGTCAACTCCGGCGTAGACGATGGCGCCTCTCTCTAGGTGGGGCTCGTAGTCCTCCCTCTCCTCAATGGTGCAGTCATGCTTGTCTAGATCCTCCAAGGTTTCGAACCTCTGGACCCGCTGTTTCCTTAGATCCCCGTACGGCATGGGGTGGCGTATGACGACCACCCGGTATCCACGTTCCTTTAGCTTGGTGACGAGCCACCTCGATGTCGGACTCTTCCCGCTGCCGGTCCTCGCCGCGCACACGGAGACGATGGGTTTCTCCGACTTGATCATAGTCTCCTTCGGTCCAAGGAGGATGAAGCTCGCTCCTGCGGCCAGCGCCCTTGAGGCCTCGCGCATGACATACATGTGGGAGACGTCGCTGTATGAGAAGAAGACCTCGTCCACGTCGAACCTGTCGATGAGCTCTTCCAGCATATCCTCCGGGTAGATTTGTATCCCCTTTGGGTACCTCTCCCCCGCAAGCTCAGGCGGGTAGATCCGATGCTGAATGTTTGATTCGCTGTCGAGCTCAGATATCTGAGCCGCCGTGAAGGCAACCACCTCGTAGTGAGGATTATTTTTGAAGAAGACGTTGAAATTATGGAAATCTCTTCCAGCCGCACCCATTATCAAAGCTCTTATTACCATTGCCATTCAATAGAGAACTCTGCGGTCCTGTTCTTAAAAGCTTACTCCGATGATTCCAGATGGTTCAACTATCGAGAGCTCTTTTTGAGTTTAACAGATCTTATTACGAGATGGTTGCACGCCGTAGGACATGTTGCTACCGCTCCCTTTTTCCCTCTATGAACTCCTCCACCCATCTTCGCGCCAGATCGTCGCTGACCTGAACAGGCGGGTGTTTGAAAGCATAGGATGAGATACTCGTCAGCGGACCAGATACGCCTCGGTCCTGTGCGAGCTTCACTGCCCTGACAACATCGATAACGACGCCAGCGCTATTGGGCGAGTCTTGAACCTCGAGCTTCGCCGACAGTTTGGTGGCGAGATTGCCGAAGCCCTGGCCATTGATGCGTATGTAGCAGATCTTCTTGTCCCCGAGAAAGGGGACATAGTCCGACGGTCCGATGCGCGTGGGGACATCGTATGAGATGAGACTCTTGACGGCTTCCGTCTTGCTCACCCTCTTGGTGCGGAGCCTCTCCTCGACGGTCATGTTCTGGAAGTCCGTGTTACCGCCTATGTTCAGCTGATACATCGAGTCGATGTGGACGCCCCGATCGTAGAACAGCTCAGCCAAGGCCCTGTGGAGGATGGTGGCGCCCACCTGGCTCTTGATGTCGTCCCCCGCGACAGGCAGCCCCGCCTCATGGAACCGCCCCGCCCAGTCGTCGTCTGAGGCGATGAACTCGGGAATGCAGTTGACGAAGGCGCAGCCCGAATCCATCGCGGCCTTGGCATACAATCGAGTCCCCTTCGCACTGCCAACGGGAAGATAGTTGATCATCATGTCCGCCTCACTCTCTCTCAGGATCTCCGCAACATCCACTGGCTCGAAAGCTCCTTCGACATGGAAAGGTTCGACCATGTGGGGTGCCACGCCGTCA
>CAZRAV010000135.1:0-3091 GCA_964598175.1 uncultured Candidatus Bathyarchaeia archaeon
CGACGGCTGCATCCTGCTCGTGGACGCCGTCGAGGAGTTCCAGATCATGACGGAGGTCCGCCTGAAGGTCGCCCTCGACGAGCGTGTGAAGCCCGTCCTCTACATCAACAAATTCGATCGGCTCATCAAGGAGCTCAAGATGGATGCGGACGCCGTCCAGAAGAAGCTGCTCAGGATAATCAGCCAGTTCAACACCATCGTCCAGACCTACGGCATAGACGAGGTCAGGAACGAGTGGACCGTCAACCCGGCCAACGGCACGGTCGGCTTCGGCTCCGCCCTGGACAGGTGGGGCTTCACCCTACCCATGCTCCAGAAGAAGGGGTTGAAGTTCAGCGACATCGTCGACTTCTACAGGGATGGGAAGCTTGAGAAGCTCCAGGAGATGCTACCCCTACACGAGGCTATCCTAGATATGGTCGTCCACCGCCTCCCGAACCCCCTGGAAGCCCAGCCCTTCAGGCTCCCGGCTATATGGCGCGGCGACTTGGACAGCGAGATGGGCACGGCGATGCTGAAGCTCGACGACGACGGTCCGCTCGTAGTCTGCATCACGAACATCATCATAGATCCCCAGGCGGGCATCGTCAGCACTGGGAGGGTGTTCTCGGGCACCATCAGGAAGGCCGACGATGTCTATCTCCTTATGGCGAATAGGGAGTACAAGGCCCAGCAGGTAAGCATCTACATGGGGCAGTACAGGGAGGTAGTTGATGCAATCCCCTCTGGGAACATAGTCGCCCTCCTCGGCCTAGACCTAGGTCGGGCGGGGGATACAATCGTCGACTACTTGCACAAGGATGGGGCTGTGGGCTTTGAGTCTATCAAGTATATCTCGGAGCCAGTCCTGACGGTGGCGGTGGAGCCCAAGCGTCCCGTGGACCTCCCCAGGCTAATCGACGCCATGACGAAGCTTTCCATTCAGGACCCGAACTTGGTTACCACCATCAACCAGGAGACAGGGGAGTATCTCCTCTCCGGGATGGGGGAGCTCCACCTCGAGATCGCTCTCAAGGACCTTAAGCGGGAGCATAGGGTGGACGTGTTCGCAACGGAGCCGACAGTAGTCTACCGTGAGACCATAATGAAGGAGGTGGAGGGATTCATGGGGAAGAGCCCTAACAAGCACAACAGGGTGTGGTTCAACCTCAAGCCCTTGGAAAAGACGGTCATCGATCTAATCAGGGAGGGAGATCTGAGCGAGGCCCTGTCCAGACGGATGCGGTTGCAAGTCCTAGTCGAGAAGGCGGGGTGGAGGGCGAGGGACGCAAGGGAGGTCGTGGCGGTCGACCAGAACGCCAACATACTCGTCGACGCCACCAAGGGCATCCAGTACCTCAGGGAGGTGAGAGACCACATTTCCGGAGGCTTCTACTGGGCCCTGGAGTCCGGCCCCTTCGCGGGGGAGGCTGTGAGGGGCGTCCAGATCAACCTGACGGACGCCCATCTCCACGAGGACCCTGTGCACAGGGGGCCAGCCCAGATGATGCCGGCCACCAGACAGGCGATCTACGCAGGCATCCTGTCGGCTGAGCCCACCATGCTGGAGCCCATCTACAAGATTCAGGTCCGCATCCCGCCGGAGGAGCTGGGGAACGTGACTGGGCTCATAAGCCGGAAGAGGGGGAGCATTCACAACGTCGAGCAGAAGGGGCCGGTTGTCACCGTCACTGGCTACATCCCGGTCTCCGAGACACTGGGGCTATCGCAGGAGATGAGGGCCGCGACGTCGGGCAGCGCCTTCTGGCAGAACACCTTCGACCACTGGGAGCCCGTGCCGGACAGCCTGCTCATGGAGACCGTGGGGAAGGTGAGGGAGCGGAAGGGCCTGAAGCCAGAGCCTCCGCCAGCGAGCCGATACATCGTCAAGGAGTAGACATCCAAACCCAACAGCATGCTTTTTCTACTCTTCCCCCAATCTTATTCCAAGGTTTCTCCAGAGGCGGGTCGACCAAGCCCATGTGGATCAGGAACGAGCGACAGCTGCTGGATAATGCCCAATCTGAAATCTTCAGAAGGCTCAGGCGCGACGCTTTGGACATACTGAGGCGGGCGGTGGAGGCCGTCGACCCGATGAAGGCGATCAAGCATAGTCTGGAGCTGAGAAGAGGCCACCTATGTTTCAACGACATCGAACTCGACCTCGACGGTTTCTCGAAGGTCTTGGTCGTGGGCGGAGGCAAGGCGGGCGGAGCGATGGCGGAGGCTGTCGAGGAACTTCTTGGGGAACGGATTTCCACCGGCGTCGTCAACATCCTCAAGGGGACCGAGGACAGATACCACCTGAGGCGGATCGAGCTAAACGGCGCCTCACACCCCATCCCCAACGATGATGGCGCCAGAGGCACGGGGAGGATGCTCTCCATTGTCGAACAGGCTGAGGCGGATGACCTGGTCTTCGTCCTTATCTCGGGAGGCGGTTCGGCTCTCATGACCTACCCCGCCGAAAGCGTCAGCCTCAAGGAGATGAGAAGGCTGACAGAGATGTTGCTGAGGAGCGGAGCGACGATAAACGAGCTGAACGCCGTCAGGAAGCACCTTTCCGCCGTGAAGGGTGGTCAACTCGCAGAGAAGGCGCACCCCGCCACCGTCGTCAGCCTCATACTCTCGGATGTGGTCGGAGATCCCTTGGATACCATAGCCTCCGGCCCCACCGCACCCGATAGATCGACCTTCAGGGACGCCGTCGCGGTGCTCCAAAGGTATGGCCTCTGGACGAAGGTCGCCGACTCCATCCGTCAACGGCTGCAGGCTGGCCTCAAGGGCGAGTTTAAAGAAACTCCGAAGCCGGGCGACAAAATCTTCGAGAGGGTGTTCAATGTTGTTGTCGGCAGTAACCTCGTGGCCGCAAGGGCAGCGGTCAAGGAGGCGGTGGACTTGGGTTACAACACTCTCCTCCTCTCCACAAGGGTTGAGGGGGAGGCGAGGCACGTTGGGACGGTGTATGCAGGCATCGCCGGGGAGATCTCGGCATCAGACCAGCCGATTCCCAGGCCGGCCGCCGTCGTCGCAGGAGGTGAGACCACCGTCAAGGTGGAGGGGTCAGGACACGGAGGGAGGAATCAGGAGCTCGCTCTCAGCGCCGCCATGA
>CAZRAV010000136.1:0-3077 GCA_964598175.1 uncultured Candidatus Bathyarchaeia archaeon
GACCGTGGGGGGCTGACGTTGTAGTCGAAGGCGTCAAGAGGCAGTCGATGTCCTTCAGCAGTGTTGCTGTCTCACGTATGAATCTGCCCCTGATGCGTTGGGAGCGGATATATGATGGCGCTGGCACCAGCAGCCCTGAGGCGACTAGACCGTGCATATTGACACGGTAATCCGACTTTCTGCTCCTGAAGTTCTCCTCATGTACGGAGGCAGCTTCTGACGCCATGATTACCCTGTGAGCGGCATGGACCACTTCAAAGCTCTCAGGCAGCGTAGCCTCCACCACCTCAGTACCGGCATCCCCCAGCCTCTCGACTGCCTCCTCAAAACCATTCCACACCCCCTCATGGGCGTTATCAAGGAAATACTCTCGAAGCAGGCCAAATCGATAAGATGCAGCTCCTCTTGGATTCTTCTCTGAGTATGGGATGCTACTACTCGACAGTACGTTTAGCATGATGGCAGCGTCCTCTACGGTCCGGATGAAGAAGCCCACATGGTCGAGGCTCCAGCTCAGGGGATAGACCCCATGACGGCTTATCAGGTCATACGTGGGTTTCATCCCCACCACTCCGCAGTAGGCGGCGGGACGGATGACGGAGCCCCCCGTCTGGGAGCCGAGGGCCGCAGGGCACATGCCTGAGGAGACCGCTGCGGCTGAGCCGCTGCTTGAGCCCCCCGGCGTATGCTCGAGGTTCCAGGGATTCCGGGTGGGCGCTGGATCGTAGGCGGCGAACTCGGTGGTCTCGGTCTTTCCAAGGATGATCGCCCCTGCCTCCCTCAGCCTTGCTACGGTAGCAGCGTCGTAGGAGGGGACGAACTCCCTGTAGATGGCTGAGCCCATGGTTGTTTTCAGCCCTGCAGTATAGTAGATGTCCTTGATGCCGACGGGTATCCCGTGGAGAGGCCCTTGAAGCCGACCTTCTTCCGCCTCCTTTGTGAGTCTATCCGCCGCGGCCCTCGCTCCATCCTCATCGAGGGTCACCCACGCCTCTATGTAGGGATCCAGCCGTTCGATGCGTTTAAGCAGGGTCTCGAGAAGCTCAGAGGGGGAAAGCTCTCCGAGCCTGATTAGCCGTGAAGCTTCCGATAAGCAGAGCTTATGGGCATCCAACGCAGTTACCTCTCCCCAACTGGCTTTGCTGGCTCTTCATTTGGCTCCATCTTGAAGCCGTCGACCAGCCAAATGGCATCGGCGATTCTTTCGAGCGCCGACCTCAGCTGATCGACTTCCTCCTGTCCCCATCTCTCCACAGCCCTTTTCACCAGATGTTCGATGTACACTGTCTTCTCAGGTCTCTCACACATGTCCTGTCGCTAGATTCTCTGTTTTGAGGGTACTTATCTCTGATGCCGCGACCCTTCTATTATGTTATGTAGGTAAAGAGAGCATTTTGAGCTAACACCGAAGAGAGTTAAATGTGCACCCAAAACCATATGCTAATCAATTTTAGATCTGGAACGAGCATCCCTTACCCATTTTTTAAACACCCTCAAACATGGAGAAGATATTCTAATAAGCGTGAGCCCCCATCCCATCTGGAGATGGATCTTCCATGTCGGACCAAGAGGAAGAGGTCAGTATCACGAAGAGGGTCAACGTGCTCCCCATCTGCCTCGCAGCCTTCTTCAACGACATGGGCTCGGACATGCTCTTCGCCTTCTACCCGCTATTCTTCGTCCAGGTCCTACGCGTTTCCGATATGAAGGTCCTCGGCCTCGTCGACTCCCTCGCCCTCCTCTTCGGCTTCATCATCATGCCCTTCGTAGGCAGGCTCGCCGACATCAGAGGCCGGAAACACCTGATCTGGAGTGGCTACGCCCTCTTCCTCATCTCCAGGCTCTCGCAGGGCCTGGCCCGCGTCTGGGAGCACCTGGTCCCGCCGAAGATGCTCTACCAGGTGGGCCGGGGGATAAGGAACCCGCCTCGTGAGGCGCTCCTCGCCGACTCTGTCCCCCTTAGCCACCGAGGACGGGTCTTCGGCCTCCTCGGGTCGATGGACACCTTCGGTGCTGTCATTGGCCCCATCCTGGGCATCGTTCTCTTCCAGTTCTTCCTGAATGTGGGCGTCCACGTTGACAGCGCCTATAGATGGATCTTCTTCTGTGCCGCCGGGCCCACGACTGTTAGCATCCTCCTCATCCTCTTCGGCACTAGGGAGGTGCAGACAGACTCCCCCGATACAAGGGCTTCCAGGAAGCGCTGGGGGCTCTCCATCCTACTAGGCAACAGGACTCTCCTCCTGTTCACAGTCATCAGCATGCTTTTCACATTCTGGAACGTCTCGGAGAACTTCATGCTCGTCAGTGGGGCCAAGATCCTCGGCATCCCCAAGGAGAGGTTCTGGGTCTCCGTCCTCCTTTATTGGCTGATCAACGTCAGCTTCGCGCCCACCGCCTATTTCGCGGGCAGGTTCTCGGACAGGGTCGGACGCAAGATCCCCATCACGGTTGGTATGGTCGTGCTGGGTGCCATGACAATGGGCTTCGCCTATGCCTTCAACTTCGTATCCGTCGGACTCCTCTTCCTAATGCACGGCATATACCAAGGACTTTACAAGCCGAACGTCCAGGCGTGGGTGACAGACCTAGCGCCCTCAGAGCAGAGAGCTGAGGTCATCGGGACCTACAAGATGCTCGTAGGCCTCAGCGACATTCCCGGCCCCCTCGCCTTCGGCCTCATCTGGGACCTCTTCGGCCTCAAGACACCCTTCCTCGTCGGAGGCGCCTTCTGCCTCATATGCGCCGTCCTCCTATCCCTGTCAATCCCAAAACAGAGAAGAAACGTTTGAAATAGCTGGATCAAAAATATTTTTTCAAGACCTCCGCCGCCGCCTGTGTGGTTACCCATCTTCCCTCGACCATCCTCACAGCTTGAGCCTTCTCCAGCACTCCGAGATGTTCTGCAACGAAAACATAAGCTAGGTTATGGCTCCAACCAGCCTTCTCCATCATGTGGCTGATGACCTCCTCGAAGGTTCTGAGCTCAGTGCAGAAGCGGGCGATGGAACGGCGGGAAAAATGCTTGAGGATCTCTCGAAGTTCCTTCGGATTCATCTTCCATGAAGGATATGGAT
>CAZRAV010000137.1:0-3018 GCA_964598175.1 uncultured Candidatus Bathyarchaeia archaeon
GCGAGCGCGGCATCCGCACCTTCGAGACCCTGACGAGGTTCACCCTCGACCTGACAGCGGTCCCAGCCGTCAAGAAGCTCAGCCACCTGCCGGTGGTGGTCGACCCGAGCCACGGAACTGGCCGGAGAAGCCTTGTCCCATCTATGTCGAAGGCGGCCATCGCCGCGGGTGCGGACGGTCTCATCATAGAAGTTCATCCCGATCCCGATAGGGCGTTGAGCGACGGCCCCCAGTCGCTATACCTCGACAAGTTTAGAGCCCTTATGAAGGAACTCAGACCCGTTGCTCAAGCCATGGGCAGAAGCCTGTAGTGTTGTGAACGGACATAGAGGTTTCGGGTATGGACCGTGATATCAAGCCAATAAGGGTGGAATTGGGGAAGAGGAGCTACCCCATTTATGTCGACTCAGGGCTGATCAGCCAAGCCGGTGAACTAATTAATGCGAACCTCCACTCGGCACAGAGATGCGTCGTCGTCACGAGCGACGACATCCATCGTCTTCACGGCAACTCCTTGATGGCGAGCCTTGATGAGTCCGGCATCGATGCAGAGCTTGTTCTAGTCCCCGACGGTGAGAAGTCTAAGTCATGGGATATCGGTGGGATCCTCCTAGGCGAGTTGGTGGATCTGGGGTTTGACAGACAATCGGTTGTCATCGCCTTCGGCGGCGGCGTCGTCGGAGACCTCGCTGGGTTCGTCTCAGCGATCTATCTAAGGGGCGTGAGACTTGTTCAGGTTCCTACCACGCTCCTCGCACAGGTGGACAGCAGCATCGGTGGGAAGGTAGCGGTCAACCACCCGAAGGGGAAGAACCTCATCGGCGCCTTCCATCAGCCCAGCATCGTCATCATGGATCCATGCCTTCTCGGAACCCTCTCCCAGAGAGAGCTCATCTCGGGGTTGGCCGAGGTCGTAAAATATGGGGTCATCGCCGACTCGGAGATATTCAACATCCTTGAGAAGAAGGCAGATGATGTCCTCGGAAGGGACCTGAGGGTTCTCACCGACGTGATCTCTCGGTGCTGCGCCGTCAAGGCAAGGCTCGTGGGGCTGGACGAGAGGGACACCGAGGGGGTGCGAGCGGCTCTCAACTACGGACACACGGTGGGCCACGCGCTGGAGCTACTCACCCATCTCAGGATGAGGCACGGGGAGGCCGTCGCGGTGGGCATGAATGTTGCCGCGCAGATCTCGAACCGCCTTGGCCTCATCGGAGAAGTCGACGTGGAGAGACAGATACGACTGCTGAGACGATTGGGACTGGTGACGAAGCTCCAGAACCTCGATTCCTCACAGCTCCTTGAGGCGATGCGCAGGGACAAGAAAGTTGAGCGTGGCACCATCAGGTTCGTCCTCCCCACCGGAATTGGGAGCTCCCCGATCCTAAGGGCAGTCACCGACGGCCTGATCTCCCAAGCTCTGGAGGGTGGCGATGACTAGGCCGAAGATCTGCCTCTCTGTCACCGCTGGCGGATGGGTTCAGGCGGATGAGGTGATCCGCAACGTCGAGCCGCACAAGCCCGACCTAATGGAGTTGAGGATCGACTATTTAGAAACCTTGGAGGGTCTGGAGGGGATCAGAGGTTCCACGGATCTACCTTTGATAGCGACCAACCGACGTGTGGACCAAGGCGGCCACTTCCTTGGCTCGGAGGGCGAGAGAGTCGCCGTGCTTCTGAAGGCCTGTGAGGCTGGCTTCGACTACGTAGACCTAGAGCTGACAACCTGCGACCTCGGTCGCGTAGTCGATGAGGTGAGGGGACGAGGAGCAAAACTCATCATCTCCTACCATGACCTCGTTGGAACACCATCAGAGCAGAGTCTAGACAGCATCCTAGAAGAAGAGCAGAGATTCAGCCCCGACATATACAAGATAGTTGGAAACGCAGAATCCTATCATGATAACTTGACCTATCTCAACTTCCTAAGGAATAAGCCAGATATCAGGCTGGTCTGCTTCGCTATGGGTCTACAAGGAACCGTGTCGAGAGTCCTCTCGCCGCTGTTCGGCGGCGCGTTCACGTATGCCTCAGCCGAGGCGGGTCAAGAGAGCGCACCGGGGCAGCTGACCATCGACACCTTCAGGGAGATCTACCGACTGCTGGGGGTCTGAGAGGCCTTGAAGCTCTGCTACCTCATCGGCTACCCCGTCGGACACTCGATGAGCGCTGTGATGCATAACGCTGCCTTCCGGGAGCTCGGCTTAGAATTCAGATACGAGCTTCACCCCGTGAGGCCAGAGGACCTCGAACGATTCGTCTCTTCCACATTGAGGGCGTCAGATGTAAGGGGCGCCAGCGTGACGATACCGCACAAGGTTTCCGTGGTGAGACATCTGGACGAGGTCGACGACGTGGCCGAGAGGATCGGGGCGGTCAACACTATAGTCAACGACGACGGATGGCTGAAGGGATATAACACCGACGGCGTCGGCGCTATGCGGTCACTCGAGGAATCTTTCGGAGACCTTCAAGGAGTGAAGGCCGTCATCCTCGGAGCGGGTGGCGCGGCAAGGGCCATCGGCTACCAACTCTCGACAGTGGCTGAAGAGCTTGTCATCCTGAACCGGACACTTAGTCGGGCCGAGGAGCTTGCGGATGCCCTTCTCGGATACCCCGAGTGTCGATCAGCCGTCTCCGCCCTACGTCTAATTAGGAGCTGCCTGAAAAAGGCGCTGGATGGCGCTGAGATTGTCATCAACGCTACGCCTGTGGGGATGAGACCAGACATAGGTGATACTCCCATAGAAGGCGATCTCCTGAGGCCGGACCTCCTCGTCCTAGACGCCGTCTACAACCCTCCAAGGACCAGGCTGTTGAGGGAGGCCGAGGCCGCAGGGGCTAGGACGCTGACTGGCGTGGGCATGCTCGTTTATCAGGGGGCTGCGGCGTTCAGGCTCTGGACCGGCAGGGGTGCGCCGGAGACGACCATGATGAGAATTGTCGAGGAGGCCCTTGGAGGCAGATGAAGACGAACATATCGTTATTCGGGTTCATGGGCGTGGGGAAGAGCGAGGT
>CAZRAV010000138.1:0-2906 GCA_964598175.1 uncultured Candidatus Bathyarchaeia archaeon
GGTCTGGATCGCGAACTGGCACCAGCCGTGTGTAGTGGCTGTGGGGGAGGATGAATCCATCTTCTGCAGCAGCCACATAGGCCTCAGCGAGGTCCGGCACGGGTTGGACAGGGTCTTTGAGCCTCCGAAGAACTCTCTGGTGAAGCTCACCCGAGGCCACCTCGAGGTGATGCCCCTCGACCCGGTGCGGAAGGTCCCGGGCCTCAGACTCGACAAAAACAAGCTGGGCAGGCTAATCATCGATGTGCTCAGGCAGAGGGGTGAGGTTGACTTCCGTAACCTCTGGAACATCCTGTACCCGGACGGCTGGGCACAGGCCTTCGGCATCAAGCCCGAGGAGTTCAAGGATCTTAGGAAGAGAGGCGTTGGGATCGTCAATCCCTACATCGAGACTCTCGACACCCTTATCGCTGAGGGGAAGATCAGGAGACGGATCGACAGGAGGCTGGAGGCTGGAGTGGAGAGAACGCCGCGGTTTGCCTACTCCCTCTCTAAGTGAAACCTAATTTAGGCTTCAGCTAGGGTCCATGAGAAGAGATTGGATAGGAACAACTCCCAAGGAAGGGCGCTTCAGAAAAATTAACAGAAGAACCGCCTCTCGGAAGGACATGTATATGTATGAGGCGTCCCATCATTAGGTCAGTATGCTTCCCTTGGGCGACGAGAACCCTGCGAGGCTGACGCCCTATGTCAACTGGCTCATCATCGGCGGCTGCGTTCTCATCTTCCTCTGGCAGGTCTCAAGTGGCTCCAGCCACTTCGTAAACACCCTCTTAATGTACGGCTTGCTCCCGGCTCGGCTGCTCTCAGGCGAAGGCTATCACACCTTCGTCACCAGCATATTCCTCCACGGAGGCTGGACGCACCTCCTCGGGAACATGCTGTTCCTCCAAATCTTCGGAGACAACATCGAGGATGTCTGTGGACACTTCCGCTACCTCATCTTCTACATCGTCTCTGGCGCCGCTGCCTCAGCCCTCTGGTTGTTCACGGCGTGGAGTGAACAATACCCAGCGGTCGGCGCGTCCGGCGCCATATCCGGGGTGATGGGCGCGTACTTCATCATGTTTCCAGGGGCTCGCATCCGCACACTCGTCAGTCTTGGCTTCTTCTGGCAGGTGGTAAGGGTGCCGGCCTACACAATGATAGGCATATGGTTCCTCTACCAGTTCCTGCTGGCGTTAATCCCGATAAACGTGGGAGTCGCCTACTGGGCCCACATCGGCGGCTTCATCGCAGGCATTGCCCTCGCCGGGCTCTTCAAACCTGCGTGGAGGTCGAGGCCCACGCCACAAATCCGGTACTATTAACGCTAGCCAGGAACAACACAGAAATTCCATAATGGAGACGCTGTCAGGGTGACGGCAAGGCTACTTTACGATTCTGATCTTGGAGGGCTCCACTCCCTCTACCAGTAGCTCCGTCAAGTTTATAATCTTCCCCCCGGCGAGGGCCGTCTTCTCCCGGGCTTTCTCGGAGAAGGAGAAGGCCGCTACGGTGACAGGGTGTTTGAGGGAGCCCGCGGCCAGGACCTTCCCCGGAACCGCGACGATGTCGCCTGCCTCCGAGTATCGGTTGATCCTGCTAAGGTTCACGGCCACCCTTCCCCGCTTGGCCTTGTCCAGGTCGTCTGCCAGCGCAGCCCAGATGGCCGGGCCGCCCTTCTTGGACGCCTCCCTGAGGGTTCTGACGGTCTTTTTCAGCTCGGGGTTCATTGCTCCGGTTCTTCCTCCTCGAATTCTCCCGCGCCCACGCTGTAGAGCCTGCGGCCAACCTCCTCAGCAACCTCAAATTCCTCGATCTCCTCTTCCGTCTCTCCCCTTTGTATCTTGCCTGAGAATTCGTCGAGTTTATCGACCAAGACCTTCGCGGCCTCGGAGACGATCCGTTCGGGAGGAAGGCATCCAGTCGACTCGACCGTGAACAGGTATGTATCCTCCTCCAGCCGCTGTATTATGGCCGGGGGCTCGATGGGACAGGCCTCGGCACAGCTTCCGCAGAGGGTGCAGGCGTATAGGTCGACGACCTTCAGGCTTTTTTCCTGTACGGCTAGGACTCCTGAGGGGCAGGCCTCGATGCATCGGCCGCATAGGGTGCAGCTTTTCTCGTTGATCGCTATATTGGCGAGGTGCTGGTAGACGCAGGTGGCGATGGGCTGCCACTTGGCGTGCATCTTCCCCACGCCGAGGCGCGCGTACGCCTCGAACTTGACCATCTGCCCCGGGGCCAGCTTCACCAACGGTACATCCGGGCTTGTGGGCACGACACCAGGGTCCCCTGAGACGAGGTCGCTGGAGTAGACGGTCCTCGTCTCGCCTTCCGCTTCAACGTCTAGGGTGAGGACGACCCTGCACAGGCTGCATCCGAGGTCGCTCCCGCAGTTGCACCTCTCTGGGAGGACGTAGCTGTCGAGGTCGGTCACCAGCGGGACGAGGCCGACGCGGTGGGCTAGAACCTCGTCAGGCATCACAGAGGAGTTGTCGAAGATGAAGATGTCGTCGATGGTCATGCAAGGGACCTCGGCGATCATCGCCCTCCTCAGGGCGTTGGCGAAGGCCACGTCGCACCCCTGGAGCATAAACCGGATAGTGTCGCCGCTCAGACTCAGTACATCTATCTTCAAAGACATCCCCACGGAGGTGCTACGGCCTCCTACCCCGCCTGCCCCCGGGCTTGCGCGTCCCGTCGTGGGGTACCGGCGTCGTCTCCTCGATCCTGCCTATGATGAAGTTGCGGCGGGCAAGCGCCCTTATCGCGGCCTGGGCCCCCGGCCCCGGTGTCTTGGACCCAGAACCCCCGGGCGCCCTCACCTTGATGTGGATGGAGGTGAACCCCCTGTCCCGGGCGACGTCCGCGACGTGCTGAGCGGCCTTCATGGCGGCGTACGGCGAGGGCTTCAGCCTGTC
>CAZRAV010000139.1:0-2881 GCA_964598175.1 uncultured Candidatus Bathyarchaeia archaeon
CACAGTTTTCATTCCGCTCTTCTCCTTTCACGCACGAAAATCTAGTAAAATGAGGGCTGGCGCTCGAATACTCTCTTTGGCGGTTCCATTTTCGCGGTCTCCTGCAGCGAGAGGACCTCGACTAGTTTATAACTCCGGGATCCCAGGCCGAGCTGTTCAGCGAAACGTTCAGCCAAGTAGACCTTGGAAATAGAGCTCATTGCAATCACTATTTGGAAAGCCAAGATCGCTTTGTTTGTGTAGGCATATAAATGTTTTCTATTTTAATCAAATCTATGATTAATAAATCAAATATTTGGAGATTTGAAACACCTTTTTATATTCGTAAAAATATTTTTAACGTGTGGAAGACATACTCAACGAACTCCTGGGTCCCTCCATCTTCCTTCTAGTATTAGACATGTTACTCGAATATCCCCGTCAGTGGATGAACCTCAGGGAGATCGCGCGTCGAGTCGATAAGAACCCGGGGAGCATCTCACCCGTGATGCCTACGCTCCTTGAGAGGGGTCTTGTAACGGGTTGCAAGGTCGGAAAGGTATCAGTGGTTTACCAGATCAATGAGTCGAACAAGATCGTCCAGTTCCTCAACGAGTTCCGCAATAAGATCAAAGAAAATAGATGCCGTGAATAATTCTGAATGTATATCTCAGAGTCAAATACCATGCTCGCGCCGTCGTCTTGGATACATCAACTAATACTTTAACGAGAGGGAGAAAAAGATGAGGTTGAGGGCACATGTATTTTTACCTTAATTAATAGTTTCATCTTCGCGCGCCTAACATAACGTCTGTAACAGGTTTAACCCCTTCTCCGTTATGCAGTAGAGACCACGTTCAGGCCTCTCTACGTATCCATGGCTAAGCAACCATTCGAGGATGGATTGAACCTTCCACGGGGAAGGAGACTCCTTGACGATGGCCTTCACGAGTGGGGTCCACCTTATCGGCCCCTCAGAGAGCTTCTGTAGAGTTATGCGGGCAACCTTAAGCTTCTCGTTCAGCCGCTCAGTCACCAGGCCTCAAGCCTCCGGGTATCGCTTAGACTCGTCGATGTGCTTGTACTCTGACGCCTTTACCAATACTCCCTTGTAGAGTCTGAAGATTCTCTCGATCTCACTCTCCCAGACTTTGAGAACGTCTCCGGCATCCTCTCTGTATTCGCCAATGGCCTGGGAGCGGGGCTGTCGTGTCTTGATTGTGTGCGCCGTGAGGAGGATGCTCAGCTTCTTGATGAGCTTGTCCGACGCGTCCTGGGCTCCAATGCGGCGGTCGATCTCGGCGTCGCTCATCTCTATTATGCTGGTGACCTGGTCATCTGTGAGCGTCGTGTTTATGATCAGCCTTACATCGGAGGCTGCGCAGTACGCCATCTAGGCCTACTCCTCCGACTCCTCTTTCTCAGACTTCTTTCTCCTCTCCCGTCTCGTCCTAACCAGCGTGAACCTGCGGCTCTTAACCAGCTCCTCTGCAACATCGTCCTCAACCTCAAGGACCTCGCCTGGAGCCCACATTCTGCGGGGTCGAATGGTGCCCATCGGCCTCACGTTGGTGTACTTGACCTTCTTCACGGAATCCCTCCTTCAGGAGTTTAGGGGTAGATACGCCCTCTGAAACGGGCGGGGATCTCTGTCTCTGCCTTCAAGCGGGGTCACGCCCCCTATGCGTGGACCCCGGTCAGCTCCCGTATTGCACCTGCAAGCACAAGCTGCGGCTGGAGCCACTGGCGGATGATGTAGGCGTCGTAGCCGGCCTTCTCATCCCTGTACCTGGCCGCCTCCGTTGGGCCTTGACCCAGGACGAGGGCAGGCGCCGATGTGCTGAGCACCCATGCGGAGGTGTTCAGGCACTGCCAGTCTGAGTAACCCCTGACGCCTGGTAGGCCGGGGACGTCGAAGATCTTGCCGCCGGGCAGGACCTCGCCCCTAAGCTGGCCCTTAACATAGTCGTTGCCGAAGAAGTCGCCCCAGACTAGTGGGTGAGCCACTATGGCGTCTGCCTCGTAGCCGTTTCCCTCGATGGTACTCATGACACCTATGATGTCGTCGTAGGGGTTGTTCGCCCCGCCCCAGTCTGCGCCGGCCACGTCGGTAGCCTTGTCAAGCTCCTCGTCGATCTGCTTGTTCTCCATCCTAGCGAGGTCGCCCGCCGCGTCGGCCACGTGCAACGCCAGAATGTCGTGAGCCGCCTTCTTGATGGCCTCATCGCTGATGGCGACATGCACCACGTTCTTCCAGAGGTCGAAAGCCACCGGCGTGTAGGCTTCTGCCGAGATCTCGGCTTCAACCAGCGGCGGGACCTTCTCCTGCCCCGTCAACTTCGTGGCGACATCGATCCTTGCGGTGAGGGCGTCCATCCGGACAGGTCGGCACACGTTCCTCAGCACGTACTGCGGCCTGGCGAGGCCGAGGACTTCGTCGAGGATGGTGACCGCCTCGATGGCGGCGATGTCCGCGGGCGTGATCAGCTGGGCTTCGAAGACCAGAGGCTCAGGCTGCCGGAAGTATTGACCAGTCTTGGCTGATCTCCATATTCTCGGATACTTAGACATCAAGGTCACCTCTTCCCGAGCCAGATCTTCGCCGTAGTGTCAGCATCCTCCGCATCCTCCTGGAGCTCTCCGACTACATCAAACCAGTCTCCCGGTGTCGTGTAATCCCATAGAGCTACCTCGCCAGCTGTGGCGCTGACCTCTACGAACTGGCCCTGCTTGCCTCCACCGGCGGCAGCGACCTTCTGGCATTCGACGCAGCCACGGACAACGCACCGCACCTTGTGGGTGGTCTCCTCGCTGTAGTCATGGTCCTCGATGGCCATGAAGAACGGACCCTTGCTACCTGCAGCGGCGGCGAGGATGCCGTTACCGTCGTTCCAGACGATCT
>CAZRAV010000140.1:0-2851 GCA_964598175.1 uncultured Candidatus Bathyarchaeia archaeon
GGGTGAAGAAGGCAGGCTTTTTATTCCCGTCTACAATAAAGTGGGCTAGGAGGCACCTAGATGATCGATCCTCTTTCTCTGCTGTCGAACCTCGCGGCAATGGATTTCAGCGTCCTCCAGCGGCCGCCCATGTCCGCTTTCTTCATGCTTGGATTGTCGACGGTTATAAGCCTCGTGACCAGCATCGCCAACATGATGGTCATGGACATGGACGAGTATAAGCAGTGGATGGTGGAGTCCCAACATGTCAGGCAGGAGTTGATGGAGGCGATGCGGGGAGGGAACCAGCGTCGGATCGCGAAGGCTCAGAAGCGGCAGCAGGATATGATGAAGACCCAGCAGAAGATGACGGCGGACAGGATGAAGATCATGCTCTTCTTCATGATTCCCTTCCTCCTCATCTGGCAGCTCCTCCGCAATTTCTTCAAAGGGATCGATTACATCGCCTTGATGCCCTTCACGGCGCCGTGGATAGCGCCCAAGGGCACGCTGTCGGTCGGGACGTGGTACCTATTCTGCTCCATCGCCATGAACATCGTCATCTCCCGGGTCCTCGGACTCACCTTCGAGATAGAGCCCAGGAAGGGCTGAGAAGGAAGGGCGCCGCTTTGGCCGGAGTGGGCGGGAAGACCTCAGGGAGGGGGCTCGTGATAACAGTGAGTGGCCTCCATGGCTCGGGGAAGTCGACTCACGCGAGGCGCCTAGCGGAGGCGCTGGGTCTCAGGTACGTCTCGGCTGGTATGATGTTCAGGCGGATGGCGGAGGAGAGGGGGGTGAATCTCCAGGAGATGTCGAGGCTGGCGGAGGAGGAACCGGAGCTCGACAGGCTCGTGGACGAGCGGACGAAGGAGGAGGCCATGGGTGGCGGGGTCGTCATCGACGCGGCCCTCTCCGGCTGGATGGCTGAGGAAGCGGACATCAAGATCTTCCTCACGGCTCCCCTCGAGGCACGGATGAGTAGGATCGCGGTGAGGGACGGCATAGCCTTCAATGAGGCGAGGGAGGCGACGCTGCTCAGGGAGAGAGTTGAGCGGGAGCGGTTCAAAAGGTACTACAACATAGACATCACGGACCTGTCTATCTACGATGTGGTGCTGAACTCGGAGCTCTTCGACGCCGACGGCACTGCGAGAATCCTTAAAAAGGTCGTGGAAGAATACCGCCCAGGCGGGTGACCGGATGTCTGCCATGGAAGTCGGACGGGTTTGCGTGAAGCTCAGGGGGAGGGAGGCAGGCGGGCGCTGCGTCATCGTTGATATCATCGACAGAAACTACGTCCTCGTCACGGGGCCAAAGGACGTGACCGGCGTCGGACGCCGCCGCGTCAACATGAGCCACCTGGAGCCCCTCGACGAGAAGATTGATATCGAGCGGAACGCCATGGACGAGGAGGTCAGAGACGCTCTACAGCAGAGATGATCTCTGTTCCATTCACGGAGACCAAATATCACACACAGATCGATTGAAAGTTTTTATTGACGTCTCGGGATAATTCCATTCGTGTGGGTGGGGCTGGGCCGCGTCGGCCGTCGTCCTCTGTTACCGTTGGGGCGGACCTCATCCCGGAGGCTTCGCGATGCCTCTGGGCTTCGGGTGCTGGTCGGCCTTACCGTTCCGTCGGAGCCCTGCGCCCGCGGCGATGGCCCCACGTCCACTATGCCCTGTTCTCCGTGGCTTCCTCTCTGGTTTGAGAGCGATTCCATGGGAGACGGGGCTCTGCATCCGTCCATCGGTTAAGGAATCGCGCGACAGGGAGCATGTCTCCCAATGGTTGTCACCCGTTCCTCTATATCAGAGGCGTCAGCTTGAGCTTCGGGTACCCTTCGGACTCGGTCGTCTCGAGGGCGTACAGAGTGGTTCGGGGCCGTGTCCCGTGGAAGAGGATGACGCCCTGTTCGTTGAACAGCCTTAGGTGGAGGTCGGACATCTTCGACGCGTATTGTTGGAGTTCCTCGGAGCCGGGCCTGGAGAAGAGCAGTAGCAGGCTGTCCTCATTTTTTGTTTGGACTATCTCCTTCTCCAGTGCCCTGCGGGCGTAATCTAGGGAGAAGTATTCTTTGATGATGTCGATAAATATCATCTTAAGGATGGGCTTTCCGGTCATCTCCATAAGTCTCTGCTTCTCCTCGTTCCAGGTCTTGAAGCTCTCCTCCAGGTCTTCTAGTGTAACATCTAGGATGTAGGGCGCCTTCATCTCCTCCGATCCGCTGACGAGTATCCTCATGAGCTGTTCGTGCTCCTCCCTCGTGATTCCGTAGCGCTCTCCAAAGTGGATGATTCTGTCGACGTTCATGCCACCCGGTGATCCGAAGAGAACCCCCATTCCGCTCGTTATGAAGTTGGCTCTCAGGGCCCCGAACATGAGGGCTCGTACTAAGGGAGGGATGTCCTCCCCCAGCTCCACTAGGATGGTGTCGCCTCTCCTGAAGCCGCCGAGTATCTCGTCGAGCTGCCTGTGCCCCGTGGAGAAGTGGCCGGGCGGGTTCGGGATGGGTTTGAAGCGCTGGGACTTCTCGATAGGTGCAAGCCTAAGGGGGGTGAGCACCTTGAAGCCTTCGTGGAGGGTGAAGATGAGCCTGGGCTCCTCGATTCTCGTGCCTCGCATCTTGGCTATCTCGAGATTTCTGATGGTGTAGCCGTCGCGCAGCTGCTTACCCAGGATGATTATGCCGTCGACGACGAACTCCTCGATGCTCATGCCGATGGTCTTGAGGCCCGTCGGTATCTCTGTCACGAGGAGGGTGGTGCAGCCTGTCTGCCGCACGATCTTGCTGAGGAGATGGAACATCACCCGGGCGTCGATGACGGTGGTGAAGGCGTTTGCCATCGCCGTGAAGGAGTCGATGACGAG
>CAZRAV010000141.1:0-2842 GCA_964598175.1 uncultured Candidatus Bathyarchaeia archaeon
CGACGCGTTCCAGGAACTTGAGGAACTCGCCGATGTTGATGGAGAGCCTCGGCTCCCCCTCGCAGAGGTACCTATCGAAGAACTCGTTGGGCAGCTCGAAGTCGACCATTGCGACGTGGCTCGGGTCCATGGCGAGGAGCCTCATCTGCTCCCCATCCATGTTGAAGCTCCCCTCCTCGACGATGACCGACAGGGCCTTCACGAGGTTGCGGAAAGGTTCGATACGTGAGATCTCAACTTCGAACAACGATACTCCTCCTCAGGGTACGTCACGATGCTGCTACTAGATTGGTCTGAGGGTTAAAAAATGTGTGTTCGCTCAGCTGTAGTCGCGCCACGTGTGGCTGCACTTGGTGCATCGGTAGAACTGGGTCGTGCTCTCGTCGATGCCCCTCGTCTGCACCATCCACCAGTAGGCCTTTTTGTTGCCGCATTTTGGGCACTCCATCTTGACCTGGGGCGTTGTCCTCAGATTCCGCTCCTTCTTACCGATGACGATGATCTTATCCTTCTCGGAGCCAGTCTTGGTGTAGACGATGTCGCTCTCTAGCGGCTCGTTGGCCCCACATTTTGGGCATATGAGACACTGATTGGCCCGATCAACGACGAGAACCGTCCCGCATTTGGAGCAGAACTTCATCAATTGACCTCTCTATACGCGGTGTTAAGGCTCTGATATGTCCTTTTTAAATATTTTGATCAGGGCAGGCAACCACCGCAGAGACGACGAGCCCGGCCACCCTAAGTGCCTCAGGCATGACGCCCTCCCGCGTCGACACCTCGAGAACCCTGGTAGCGTCACGGCTCCGCAGGCCAATGGACAGGACATCGATGGACTCGCCCTCCCGCTCAAGCATGAAGCGCTGCATGGCTAAGTCCTTCGTTACCCCTGGGGCATTCAGGCCCGCTTCATCGGTAGAGAGGGCGACTACGGGTCTCGAGGTTCCGATTGAGAGGCGGAAGGGGTCGACGGTAGCTCCTCCTTCGATGAGGGCGCCGTGGAGTAGGAGAACCCTGATCTGGGGATGGTGGGGAGACGCCGTGATCATCTCCACAAGCCTATCAGTGATTTCTGGCCCTTGGGTTGTTGTCCTCATGACGCCGTCGAGCCAGAGTCCTCCCCTGAAGACGACGGCGACTACGTGGAGACGGTCCCCTTCGGAGGACGGCTTGACAGCGATACCGAGCACTCGGATCTCCCTTTTCACCTGCCTTATCTTAGCAGTCCTCATTCTGAAGCCCATCGACGCTCTCGGTTGGGAGGAGCCTACTCTAGCCCCTTCAGCTTGAAGACCTGACTCTCGAACTCAGCTAGGAACTCGTTGACCTTCTTCTTCGCGTTCTCCGCTGCGGTCAGCAGCGCCTTCTCGGGTGGCTTGTCCACTCTCATTTTCACATACAGTATGGAGCGGTCCATCAGGGGGTGGGGCTTCGAGTATCCCGCCATCCTCACATCATTGTTCTCGAGGAGGGAGCTCTGCAGGAGATTGAGGAGGGTGTGCCCCTCCCCGCCGACCGCCATCTCAAGGTGCCCGTCTCCCATCTTCAGGATCTTGAGCTTCATATCAGCTTCTCCACTCCGTATGTCTTCGCGACCTTCCTGCGTTCGATCCTGTCGCAGCTGGGGCAGTGGAGCCGTGTCTTCTGGTGGTCAAGGGTTGCGCCGCACCTTGAGCAGAAGGCGTATATGACGCCGTAGTCGGACCCCTCGATGGAGAGCTGAACGATTCTGTTCTTGGTGTTTATGATGCTGGCCTTGATGACATCGCCGCTGCGGACCGCCAGCCCCATGTTCTTCACGAAGCCGCCGCTGACATTCGAGATGTGGATCACACCTGTGTAGGACGACGCGATCTCCCTACTGTCTATGATGAAGACATCGACGTTTGCCTTCCGCCTCTGGACGGCGCCGACCTCGCCCACAATGTCGAGCCCCTTCTTTGGGAGGATAAGTTCCCTCGTTCTCTTCGAGATCTCGACCTCCCTCTTCTCGAGGTCGAAGCTTGCTCGGCCCAGCTCAGCGGACCTAACGACTCCGTCGTGCTGGTAGGCGCCTATCCCGTTGAGGAACTCCTCGATGATGGCGAGTTCCTCGCCCGGGAACACTAACTCTTCCTGCTGTTTAGCCGCCTTCCTTGACACCATCATCAACGCCATGTATTTGAATGTGATTTGAGGCTCGCCCGCTTCTCGCGGAGCGTCTCCATCCCATACCTTGGTTCTTTTCCATTTAAACGCTTGTCGAGCCCCAGCCTTCTCAGAGCATCTATGGCTGTGGAGCCTCCTTTTTATAAACCCTCTGGTCGAGCCTCACGATCCTGTAGAGGTCAACGGTCACTGACCTCCGCGCCTTCTCGTGGAAGTCGAACATCCACGGAATCTCGAGGTCCATCTGCAGGAGGGTCGAGACCCTGCCCCCCCGCCGGCGGATGAAGCCTTTGATGAACCGCCTCGTGCTGCTCTTGTGGATGGAGAAAACGGATCCCGCCAGCCTCAACGCCTCCGAGAGGAACCTCAAGTCGAGGTGCCTGCGCCTCGTGCCGAACGGGGGGTTCATCAGGACGGTGTCGAAGACCCCTCGGAGCGAGGTGACATCCCCCGAGACCAAGAGGCAGCGGTCTAAGACGTCAGCGGCCTTGGCGTTCTCCACCGCGACCGCGACGGCCCTTGGATCGATGTCGACGCCGACTACACTCCGCGCCCCAAGGAGGAGGGCCCCTATCCCAAGCCTCCCCGTGCCGCAGCCAAGGTCGGCGACGACCTTGTCCCCGATGTCGTCGTAGACGTAAGCGGCCGTGAACAGCATCTCCGCCGCCACCTCCGCCGGGGTCGTGTATTGCTC
>CAZRAV010000142.1:0-2803 GCA_964598175.1 uncultured Candidatus Bathyarchaeia archaeon
TGTCGTAGAGGATGAGGAAGCTGAGCTGGATCTTCCGCATGTAGCTCGGCTCCATGGTCCGGTACTCCAGGCTCCAGTCGACGCTGCAGCCGAGGCGGATGACGGCCCGCTTCATGACGTCGATGTACTGCTCGATCCACTCCTCGCAGAGTCGGCGGAACTCGTCCGGTGGCAGGTCTGAACGCCTGATGTTGTGACCCCTCTCGACGGCGACCTCGGTGGGCAGTCCGTGGCAGTCCCACCCCTGGGGGAAGTGGACGTTGTAGCCCCGCATCCTCTTGTAGCGGGCGACCATGTCGAAGTAGGTCCAGTTGAGGACGTTCCCCATGTGGAAGTCGCCGCTGGGGTAGGGCGGAGGCGTGTCAACCGAGTATCTGGGCCGCGTCTCGTCATCCCAGTCGTAGCGGTGGATGCCCCTGTCCTCCCAGAGCCTCTCCCACTTCTCCTCAATCTCGAGGAAATCGATCTGATTAGGTAGATGTCTCATCGAACTCTCGCTCCTTTCCATGGCTCCGCGGACAGATTGACCGACGGCGATTCGGAGAGAAGATGCCGTACAGGTTTATAACCGTGTCCGCACTTGTTTGAGGTCCACTACATGAGAATCCGTGGAGGGCTTCTTCAGTGGTCCCCCTTCGGGGGATTGACAAAGCGATACCCCATTTTCAGCCCCTCAAACAGCTCAGTGGATACGAAAAGAGGATTATCATGATAAAAATCTTGCCCTCAGCAGCCGCTCTACCTCATGCGTCGATGACTCTAGGCTCATCCCTCTTCCTCGGACCTGAGACCACAAGTCTCTCGCCGAGGGTAATCCGCATACCATCCTTCGCTGCGATGGCTGGCACACCCGTCTCTTCCTCTAAAAAGGCTGCTTCGAAGTCGGGATTCGCATTCAGCATCTTCATGCCGAAATGGCTCAAGACGACGCACTTCGGCCTCGCTCGCTCCACTATCTCCAGCGCCTCGTCGGTCGAGAGGTGGAAGTGGAGCGGGTATCCTCTCGGACGCATGGTGCACAGCAGGAGGAGCCGTAAACCTTTGTAGAGGTCTCCGAGCTCAGGAAAGTAGCCCGTGTCAGAGGTGTATCCGACGGCACCGAGGCCAGGGGTATCTACCTTGAGGCCGACGGTGTCATGATCGCTATGTCTTGCCTCTACTGCTGTGAATCCAAGTGCGCCAACATCGAAGGTGGAGCCCGGGCTGAGGGTCTCGACACGTTCGACGAGGCTCTGGTGGTAGGCTGAGACGCTTGGGCCAATGTCTCCGTTGCCGTGGAGGACACTCCTCGTGGCGGCCAGGGTTCCTCTCCTCCTCGTTGCGCCGTGGCTCATGGCCTCGATGAAGACCTCGGCGTCGCCGTAGTGGTCGGGGTGGCAGTGGGAGATTATGACGGCGTCGAGCTTCTGCGGGCTAAGCTTCGCCCAGTTGGAGAAGACAAGGCCGCCGGGTCCGGGGTCGATGTGGACTTGGGTGTCGCCGTGGACGAGGCGGATGCCCGCGGTGCGACGGCGCTGGGTGATCATGACGAAGCGACCTCCGCCTGTGCCGAGGAGGTGGAGTGTGAGGGGGTCCAATGTTCCTCTCCTGTGTATTGGGGTTAAATATTTAATAGGGGTGTTGTATCAGAGGTTTTGAAAGCGGGCCCGTGGCTTAGCATGGTTAAAGCGTTCGGCTGATAACCGAAAGATCATGAGTTCAAATCTCATCGGGCCCATCAATCATTAAGTCCAAAATCATAATACAAACTCATTATTTATGGAATCAGTTAAGTTTACTGGTAACTTGGATTTTGCCCTCACCACTGGTCCTCAAAACTCCATACCGACTGCTGCCTGGGGTTTGGTAGTTTTTTAGCGCGCAAAGGGTGAATGGAAATGAGCAAAACGAGATTGATGAGTGAGGATCAGAGAATCTGTTGAGTCCACTCCCGATAGTTTTGGTTGGAGTAATGGTCAATGGCCATCAAAAATACCATGCGCGAGGGAAAAAAGAGGGAAATGGTGGTTCGGGCTTTCGCGCGCGATTCGATAGTTGCTTATATTAGTCAAAGATCATTTTCCATCGGAGTATTATGGGAAAAATGATCGAGATCGAATGGCCTGAGATACAGGTGAGCGTTAGGGCTTCCCTTCTAGAAGAGGAGGAACCTGAACTCTGTAAGATTCTCTGGGAGAACTTGGAGAATCCGATGAAGCTGTTCTGCCGTCATCCTGTCTCGACGGGGGAGGAGTTCAGCGGGGGGTCTAGACCGCCGAGGCACCCTGTCCAGTCTGGCACTCAGGCCCAGCCCCTGGGGAGAAAGCAGTGGCTGTTTACCCGTATCCCGCCGGGAAGTATCGTCTACGCCATATTTGGCGGCTACGGCGGCCTCGGCCTAATCTACGGACCGTGCACAGAGCCTCTACCCGCAAGAGGCTCCGTCGTGGGTAAGGTGGTCGAGGAGGACCTGGGGGACATGTTGAAGGCGGGGAAGGCGGTGTGGAACGCCCAATACAGGACCCACAAGCCCATCTTCATGGTGGCCAGGCGGTGGGAGGGATAGACGATGAAGGACTGGCGTGAAGTTAAGGAGGCCATAGAGAGGGACATCGACCGCATCTGGTGGGATGAGCCCGAGGAGGTCACCAAGTCCAAGCTGGGTATCTTCCCAAGCGGCGCCGGCGTCGGGGGCCAGGTGCTGGGGAACCTGTTCTTCCTAGTGGCGGACACCCAGGCGATGGGGTGGTGGACGGCGGAGCCGGCGATGAAGAACGCCTTCGAGGACCCTACCTTCACGGTGGATCACTGCAAGAGGATGTGG
>CAZRAV010000143.1:0-2768 GCA_964598175.1 uncultured Candidatus Bathyarchaeia archaeon
GGATCGCATCGTCCCGTAGCGTCCACGAGAAGAAGAAGATCTGGGACCACGTCGCCGAGGCGGGAGGCAGGTCCTGCCTTGTTGCTGTGCCCCCCAGCTACCCGCCCGTTCCCGTCGAGGGGTGGCTAGTTGGCTGCTTCATCACCCCGGACGCGAAGAGGAATTATACCTATCCGGCCGAGCTGAGGGAGGAGATCGAAGGGCTGGTGGGGGATTACCTGCCGGACGTCGAGTTCCGCATCGAGGAAAAGCGCGGCCTCATCAAGGGCATCTACGAGATGACGGAGCAGCACTTCGAGGTTGTGAAGCACCTGATGCGGACCCGGGACTGGCGCTTCTTCATGTTCGTCGAGATCGGCCTCGACCGCGTCCACCACGCCTTCTGGAAGTACTTCGACGAGGAGCACCACCTCCACGAGCCCGGCACCGAGTTCGAGACCGTGGTAGAGGACTACTACGCCTACCTCGACGGAAAGGTCGGAGAGCTGCTGGAGATCATCGACGATGACACGGTCGTCCTCGTCGCCTCAGACCACGGGGGCAAGCGGATGAAGGGAGCCCTATGCATAAACAGCTGGCTCGCGGAGCAGGGACTGCTGAAGCTGAAGAGGCCGGTCGAGAAGATCTCCAGGCTCGAGGAGGCGGACATCGACTGGGAGGAGACGGTGGCCTGGGGCTGGGGCGGATACTACGCCAGAATCTTCCTGAACGTCAAGGGAAGAGAGTCGGAGGGGGTCGTCGACCCCGAGGACTACGAACGGGTCAGGGACGAGATCGCCAACCGGATAAGGCAGATACGCGGCCCAGACGGAGAAGAGTGGAGGACCATCGTCCTGAAGCCCGACAAGACCTTCGCCGAGTGCCGGGGCGACCCGCCGGACCTGATGGTCTACTTCGACGACCTCTACTGGAGGTCCGCAGGGACCATGGGGCATGGCGATATCTACCTCCCCGAGAACGACACTGGCCCAGACGACGCCGTCCACGACAAGATGGGACTCTACATCTACTACGATCCGAAGAAAGACCTCGGAGGACTAGCAGAGGACCTGAGGATCGTGGATGTGGCGCCCACAATCCTGAAAGCCATGGGTCTACCTATTCCAAGCGAGATGGAGGGTAAGCCGCTACCCTACGTCTAGTATTCCTATCCTAGTATGAAGTTGGGAGATTATCAGTCTGCCAGGAGAATTTGTGCTTCTAGTGGTTCTTATCCTGGGGGCTTCTTCTCAGCTGCTTTCCCTTTCTTCGCCCTCTTTGACCGCGCCTTTGGCTTCTCCACTATCTTGAAGTTGAGGAAGATGGTGTCCGCGGTGACGGTGTTTCCTCGCACTATTTTCCTCCGCCTCTCACCCGGGTTCCGAGGTTTGTAGCCGACGCCGCCGCTGAGGATTATACCGGCCTTGACGCCGCCGTGGACGTCGGGCCGCATGGGTATGCCATCCCTGTCACAGCCTCCCGTCAGCTGTACCTTGTGCCCGGAGAGGTTGGCCACCGTGCCGTCCATGACCTCGCCTATGCGTCTGCCTATGAGGGAAGACATCCTCGCGTCCTCTATCTCCACCTTCTGGGTCTTCCCCGTCTCAGGGTCGGAGACGATAAGCACCGGCATCTCACTCACCTATATCGCCCACATGGGGTCCTTCTTCCGCTTGATCTCTACGAGTTCCCCGAGCGCATTAAGGGCGCTCTCCGTCAGCCGGGAGGCGAACTTCTCTCTCAGCTTCCTGACGTGTTCCTCGGGAACGTCTACGTACAGGAGATACCTCTCTTTTATATGTCTACCTACCACCGGCTTCGGCATGGAGACGGCTACCTCCTTTCCTTCCTCCGCTTGGGAGATGGGCTGCCCTGAATCCTGGATCTGGGTGATGCGCCCAAGTCCCTGCCCCTCGGCGTTGATTATCTCCCTGTTGGGGGCGATGACCCCCGCATGGACGCGGACGCCAAAGATGGCTGGCTTCGCCCTTCTGAAGACAAAGCCCTCCAGAACCTCGATCTTCCCAGGATGGACAAGACCCTCGAACTCCTTCCTAGCCTTCGCCTCCCTCTCGGACTCCAACCACTTGACGTACTCGTCCATCAGGTTGTATATGATGTCGTTCCAGAAGACGGGGACCCTCTGGTCGAAGGCTTCCCTCTCGGCATCCGGCAGCACCCTGACGTTGAAGGCGAGAACCGCTCCGAATAGGGGCTCCTCAAACTTCACGGAGACGGCTTCCATCACGTCGCGCCTAGATACGTCGCCGATGTCCGCGAGCCTGATGGGAATCCCCCGCACCTTCAGGCTGTCGGTGAGCGCCTCCAGGGAGCCGAGGGTGTCCGTCTTGAGGACGATGCCCACCTTGTCCGTTGAGATGCGCAGCCTCTCGACCTCGGAGGAGACCTCCTCAACAACCTGCTCGAGGTTTAGGTCACCGCCCACAGCCATCAGGGGGGCACCTGCGACCGCGTCCTCGAGGTTAGGCGCCGCGATCTTGACGCCTGCCGCCGCGTGAGCCTCGTCGATGGCGTTGAACCGCTTGCGCGGGTCCCTGATCTCATCAAGGGGTTGGGGCAGGAGGATGGCGCGTATGCTCGTCACGATGGGCTCCTCCTTGCCGCCGATGACGATGGTGTCCTCATGCCTCAGGATGCCGTCGTAGATGATGGCGTTGACGGTCGTGCCCAGGCCCACCTCCTCCTTAACCTCCAGCACGGTCCCCCGAGCCGGCCCTTCGCCGACCTCGAGCTTGTCCTGCATGTACTGTTGGGTCAGGCCGATGAGG
>CAZRAV010000144.1:0-2765 GCA_964598175.1 uncultured Candidatus Bathyarchaeia archaeon
TCGGGCAGTAGCTCTGGAATGGTCTCAACGGCGCTTCCGATGGGGTACCAGCGGCCGCACTCAGGACAGACTAACAGCCCCGCGTCCACCTCGACAAGGTTCAGAAAGCGATAGAGCCTGTCAATGTCTTCCAAGTAATCCCTTAGCAGCTCCCCCTCAGAACGATCTGAAACCTGCTCCAAGCGGCTTACCGCCTCGAGGGCGTCAGCCATCAGACCCATCGAGTCCTCGGAGCCCGTCAGGTCCTCGACAACCTGCATCGCCGCAGGGCTGATCGTGCCGTCTCGCATCTGCTTTGCCAGGTGCTTGTAGCTCTTCTTGAAGTGAGACGAGGGCTCTCCAGCCTCAGATGCTATTTTGCGGATCTCCTCTTGGGAGGTCTCCCAACTGAAGAACCGCGCCACCAGTGGGTGGTGCTTGTCGATGGGACATGCCAGGATGTTAAGCAGCCAAGGCTTCATGAACGCATCGATCCTAAAGCCAGCACCAGCACATAAAAGCCTATACGCTCTTGAAACGGGTAAGAAGGACTTATAAAGGTTTATTCTTCAGGTGAATTTCTGGTGTTTTTTCGGTTCCTGAATATTCGTTTGAATGTTAGGGCGATTCGAATGCTACATATCAAATTGGCTTTCGACATTAAGGCTGAAAACCATTTTACCCAGCCACTGGTCATAAGGGTTCCATAGCCAGAACAATGTAAGCCCGCAGCGGCCCCCTTTAGATCGGAAGTTATCTTAACATGTTACACGCGCAAAATTATCACATAGACTCACGGTTTTCCATGTTCATCAAGACCTAAGAGCCCCTCCGATTCTTGAAGAGCCTGTAGCGCTGGAGGCGCGGCCACCCCGACTTCGCCCACTTCATCATCTCCGGATGGGCTTTCAGCCAGCGTAACATGTGGAAGAAGCTCTTAGCCCAACGCTCTGTCCGGTCCTCAATGGGCTCGTACCCGAGGTTCCGCACCTCGTTAAGGTAGGCCAGCTCCGTCAGCCTCTGTGCCTCTCCCTCGACCTTAACCCTCCCAACTCGTTTCTCTCCCAGCAGCTCGGCGAGAACTATCGCTGCCTCGTCGAGGATGTCGCCTCGGCACAATTCGACACGTTCATCGTCGGCAAGCCCCAAACGATCTACTAGCTCCAGGGCGATCCGCCCTGCCTCGGCTGAGTACTCATTAAATGAGTAGAGAGGTCGCTGGAAATACTTGACATCGACGGCGTCGTAGATGAATTCGCATGTCTCGGGGCGGAAAGCGCCGATGACGACGCCGAAGAGGAGGTCGCCGTAGCCAGCGTCATCGATGATTATGGTCATAGACACCGTATCCTAGATGCGTGGCTCAGCCCTTCAGCCGCCTCACGATCTCCTGGGCATTGTCGAACCGGATCTCCCCGGACTCGATGAGGGCCTCGACGGCTCTATCGATGAGATCGCCCTCAGCCCCGGCCATCACCACCAGGTTCCGCGCGTGTAGCTGCATGTGGCCGTGCTGGATGCCCTCCCGCACTAGGGCCCTCAGCGCCCCGAGGTTTTGTGCCAGGCCGACGGCGACCATCACCTCCGCAAGCTCTTGCGACTTCGATACGCCCAGCACCTTCAGAGCCAGTCGGGCCGTCGGGTGGGTCCGCGTAACGCCGCCGACGGTGCCCACAGCCATCGGCATCTCTAGGAACCCGACGAGGTCGCCTTCCTCGTTCTTCGACCACCTGCTTAGGGCGCGGTAGCGACCGATCCGGGCGGCGTAGGCGTGGGCCCCTGCCTCCAGCGCTCTGTGGTCCTGTGCTGTCGCTAGGGCCACCGCCACCACTCCGTTCAAGATCCCCTTGTTGTGAGTTGTTGCCCGGTAGGGGTCTGCGTCTGCGAAGGCCCACGCGGATACTATGTCGTCCACCACCTGCTCCCCGCCAAGGTCCTCCTTTCTAACGATGGCCTCGGCCCGGGCGAGACGCCTATCCGTTAAGTTAGAGATGATGCGGAGGAGGACGCGGCCGCCGGTCAGCTCCTCGACGATGGGGGCTAGCGTCTCGCACATGGTGTTTACGGCGTTCGCCCCCATCACATCCCTGCAGTCGACCAAGAGATGAACCACCAGCATCGAGCCCGCTTCGGAGTCGACGACCCGGAGCTCAATGTCTCGAGCGCCGCCGCCAACCCTCACCAGTACTGGGTCCTGCTGGTTCGCCAGGCTGAGGAGCCGTCTCTTCATCTCCACGATGGCTTCCTTAGCCTTGTCCATATCGGGAACGTCAAGGACTTGAATCTGGCCAATCATAATCGGGTCGCTGCTGCTGGTCCGGATGCCGTCCCCCTCCCGCATCATCCGGGCCATGTTGCTCGCCGCCGCAACCACAGACGGCTCCTCGAGCACCATGGGGACTAGGAAGTCGCGGCCGCTGATGCGGAAGTTTACGGCGACGCCGAGGGGGAAGGCCATGGTCCCCAGGACGTTCTCTATCATCCTGTCGGCTGCCTCAAGGCTGAGGCCGCCCCCAGACCGGAGCAGCTTGACTTCATCCGGTGTCAGCCCGGCGTAGTCGGCCACGATTCTTACCCGTTCCTCTATCGGCTTTTTGTAGAAGCCGGAGATGCGACTCGAACTCTGCTTAGAAGCCAATGCGTTAGACCCCTGTTTTGGTCTCTACGGGTAGGCGATTTTATATAAGTGTTACTTGAAAAGTTTACATTCTCTGTTTTACGGTTGTTTGGTGGCTGCTTTTTGGATGCGGTTTTGGAATTTTTGCTGTCACCGTATAGTTCGATGG
>CAZRAV010000145.1:0-2763 GCA_964598175.1 uncultured Candidatus Bathyarchaeia archaeon
CCACGTTGGCGAACATGGTGATGAGCCGCCTGTACGCGTCGTAGACGAACCGCTCATCGTCTGTCAGCTTGATGAGGCCCTCGACGACTTCGTCGTTCATGCCGAGGTTGAGGACGGTGTCCATCATCCCGGGCATGGAGACTGGGGCGCCGCTCCTGACGGAGACGAGAAGGGGTCTCCCGGGGTCGCCGAATCGCTTCCCCGTACTCTCCTCAAGCCTGCGGACGTGTTCGAGTACCTCCTCCCAGAGGCCGTCGGGGAACCTGCCGCCCGCCTCGAAGAACTCTTCGCAGGTGCTCGTGGTGATTGTGAACCCCGGCGGGACCCTGAGGCCGATGTTCGTCATCTCCGCTAGGTTGGCCCCCTTCCCACCGAGGAGCGCCCTCATCTCCTTGTTCCCTTCCTCGAAGTCGTAAACCTGCTTCACCAACGCTAGACTCGCCTACCCTAGATCAACAATCTTTACCGTCAAGGGTTGCTCATAAGTTTACCCCTATAAACGCGTTCGGCCCCATCGACCAGAAAACGATATCAGGGGAAGGCGCCTAGTTGAAGGGAGGCTTCAATTTGAGGGACATCGAAGAGTTGAAGCGTCTCGTCAAGGAGGCAGTGGATGGGCAGAGGGAACGGCTCTACGCCATCAGCCGCTGGCTCTACGAGAATCCGGAGCTGGGGAGCGAGGAGTTCAAGGCCGCCGAGCTGCTGACGGACGAACTCGAAGGACACGGCTTCACCGTCGAGCGGGGCCTGCTGGGGATGCCAACAGCCTTCTGCGCCTCCTACAAGGGTAAGGAGGAAGGCCCGAGGATCGCAATAGTGGCGGAGTACGATGCCCTCCCCGGCGTCGGCCACGGCTGCGGCCACAACCTCATCTCGGCCTCGGCTGTCGGCGCAGGGATAGCGGTGATCAAGGTCATCGGCGAGCTAGACGGCGAGGTCCTAGTGGTCGGGACCCCCGCAGAAGAAGGGCACGGCCCCAGTGCAGGGAGCAAGGTGATCATGGCGGAGAGTGGGTTCTGGGATGAGGTGGACGCCGCCATCATGCTCCACCCGTCGGTTCGGTGGTGTGTTGGCAACCGCAGCCTCAGCATCTGGTCGGTGAAGATGGAGTTCGAGGGGAGGACCTCCCACGCAGCCGCCTCCCCCCAACACGGGGTTAACGCGCTGAACGCGGCCACGTTGGCGTACATGGCTACGCACATGCTGCGGCAGGAGGCCCGTCGCGACGCGAACCTCGTCATCCACGGCATCATCTCCGAGGGCGGCCTGGCCTCGAACGTCATCCCCGACAGGGCTGTCTGCGACTTCGGCGTCAGGAGCAGCGACGACGACTACCTTGAGCTGATGGTGGAGAAGGTGGCGAGGTGTGCCGAGGGGGCGGCGCTGGCGACTGGTGCGAAGGTGACGGTGACGAAGACTAAGCTGTACAGCGGGAAGAAGATCAACGAGCCGCTGGTCGAGCTCCTGTGGAACAACTACAGGATGCAGGGCGTCGACCTCATAGACTGGAAGGAGTCCATAACGGGGATGCCCATGGCGTCCACAGACTTCGGTGACGTCTCTCAGCGGACGCCTGCGTGCGGCTCCTCCATCAAGATCGCGGAGGAGGGAACCCCAGGCCACAGCAGAGAGATGGCCGACGCATCCGTCAAGCCTGAGGGGCTTGAGGCGATGATCATCGGTGCAAAGGCACTAGCCATGACAGTCATAGACCTCTTAGCCGACCCGGAGAACATGAAACGAGTGAGAGAGTACTGCGATACACACTAACCTAGTCATTTGAACACGCTTGAGCACGATGCTGTCAGTAGCCTCTGAATGGCTCTACTTTTTTCAACAGAATTATATCGATAAATGCAAAGCTGACTTTAGAGTTAACATTTAAGTAATCAAACAAGAAGAATTCAATTGGATGACTTGGGTATGAGGAGCTTCATCAAGATTTACGGTCCACCCGTGTTGAAGGCTGTTAAAGCCTTAGAGAAAATCGCCATCGACACGCCAGAAGTCTGCATAATGAACACCATAATCTCAGATGTAGCCCCCAGCTCTCTCGACTTTAGAGAAACAGAAGACATAATGAGCTATTTTCGACCACTGGGGGATATCACTATAACAAGATGTGGCACCATCATCAGCAAGTCGGGAGAGATGCTGGGGGAGTACGACTTCTTCTTCGAGTGGTTCACGGATCCCAGCATGGATCAGCTGAACGAACTGATAGAGAAGATAGACGAGGCGCTGGCCCCACTAGGCTGCAATTATACTATAACAACTAAAAAATAAGAATTCAAGGGGAGCCTCTTCCGAAAACATATCTCATAACTCCTTTTTTCGCTTTTTAACATGCTCGAACGTTAAACGGGTGATGGAATGCTTCACTCACTATCTTGACAATTGGAATTTGGGTAAGCCGCGGTGCTGTCTATAGGCTTCAAATAAGAAGGCGAGGACGCTGAAGACGCAGACGGCAACCGTCACTAGGTCTCGGAAGTCCCATCTGAAGGACTCTATCATTGGGTAGGAGGGGAGAACTCAAGAGAGTAGTGTGATACTAGACGTTGGTTTGGTCGTGCAAGGCTCTCCTCCTTTTGTAGATGTGGAAGGTTGTGAAGATCACTGCTATGGTTAGGATGCTTAACCCTGTCCAGAACTGCCAAAGAGTCCAGAGTGGCTTGGGCTTCGGGAAGTTAAATGTTATCGGGGTGTCCGAGAGGAGTCCTAGCTCCTTTGTGTAGCTGTTTGGGCCGTGGGTGGCTTCCA
>CAZRAV010000146.1:0-2752 GCA_964598175.1 uncultured Candidatus Bathyarchaeia archaeon
GCGGGGCGTACGCATCCTCTACATAACCTTCGGCATGCTGAACTGGAGGGAGGCCGGCTCCTCAGAGACCATCAAGTCTCCGGTTGTCCTCACACCAATAGAGCTGTTCAGAAAGACCACTCGGGACCTGCACCGAATACAGGTTCCCTCCGTAGAGGAAGAGGCCATCCTAAACCCCGCGCTGAGGCTGAAGATACAGCACGATTATAAGATTGATCTACCCCCTCTCCTAGACTTCGAGGAGCAGAGCCTTCAGGAATACCTCGAAGCCGTTGCCGAGGCCGGTGGCGATTTGGACTGGTCCGTGGAGCCTGTCGTCCAGATCGGGCTGTTCTCCTTCCACAAGCTCGTGATGTACCAGGACCTCTCTGACAACATCGACCTTATCGTGAGGCACCCGATAGTATCCGCCCTTGCGGGTATACCCCAGGCGCCCCTCGTCATGGACTCCCTCCCGAAGGCACATGAGCTTGACGAGACGGTGGACCCCAGCCGAACCTTCCAGGTGCTCGACGCTGACAGCAGCCAGCAGCTCTGCATACAGTACGCGCTCCGGGGCCAGTCCTTTGTGATGCACGGTCCCCCGGGGACGGGGAAGAGCCAGACCATCGCCAACATCATCTCCGAGTTCATCGCCGCCGGCAGAAGTGTCCTCTTCGTCAGCGAGAAGATGGCAGCCCTCGATGTGGTCTACAACCGGCTGAAGCAGAAGGGCCTAGACGACTTCTGCCTGGAGCTCCACAGCCACAAGGCCAACAAGAGGGAGGTCGTAGCCGAGCTGAGCCGGTCCCTCACCGAACACCTGAAGCCCCGCAGGGCCATTTCCGACGCCGAGCTCGAGCGACTCAAGACGAGGCGGGAACAGCTGAACAGCTACGTGACCGCCCTCCATATGAGACGAAGCCCCTCCGAGACGACAGCCTTCGAGCTGCTTGGGGAGCTGGCAAGGCTGGAGGATGTCCCCTTCGTCCCTTCCCAATACCCCTGGTTAGCATCCCTTGATCAGAAGAAGTTCTTCGAGCTCGAGGAGCTCGTCCGCAGGCTGACCAACGCCTGGTCCGTGGTTGAGGAGGGGGAACGCTTCCCCTGGAGGGGCTGCAAGGACACCCGCTTCACGCCTGAAACCCACTCAGGGTGGATCGCCCTCCTCGACGGCGCCTCCGACACTATCCAGCTGTTAGCCGACGACTCCGAGAGGTACGCCGAGGGCCTCGGCCTACCACGTCCTAGGACCCTCGCGGACTACGATTGGTTGAAAGAAGTCTCAAGCCTCATCTCAGCCAGTACACGGCCTCCTGCAAGCTGGTTCGAGCACGCCGACCTCGGTGAGATCGAGGCTGAGGCCCAAAGGAACCGAAAGGAATGCACTGAGTTCATGGCTACAAGGCGAGGGCTGGAGAGGTTCTATGATGCCAGTTTCTTCAGACTGCCGCCGGGAACGGGCGAGCGTGTCGAGGGGGCATGGACGCGAGTCAAGGAACTGTTGGCGCCTATCTCCGAGGGCGACGGCGGCCTCCTGAGGCAGATGAGGGAGCTGGTCGCCTACGTTGAGGATCTCCCCCGAAGGGTCGAGGAGTGGAGGGAGGATGCCAACCACCTTGGACGCATCCTTGGCCTCACAGGAGAGGCCGACACCATTGGGAGGATGAAGCAGCTCACGGAACTGGCACGCCTATGCGGGGAGAAGGATAAGCCCGAAGCAGCGTGGCTGAACAGACAAACCCTAGAGGAGACGCAGAGGATACTCGAGGAGGCGAGGGAGGACCAAAAGCGTCGAGATGAGCTGCGGCGGAGGCTCCTCGAGGCATATCGCGAGGAGCTTCTCGCCCTTGACCTCGACCAACTTGTAGAGTGGTTCGAGGGGCCGGGCAGATCTGTCTTCAGATACCTCAGGCCGAGCTACTACCGCATTAAAGGCGTCCTCTCCGACGTCCATCGATCAGGTGTCATGCCTGAGACCATCCTAGAGGACCTTGTGGTGGCAAGGGACCTCGTCGCCGTCGAGGAGAAGATTGCATCCAGACGAGAGACCATGCGGCGGAGCCTTAGATCCTACTATCATGAAGACGGACCTGACTTCGCCTCCGCAGAGCGTGCGCTTAAAATTGCGGAGAAAGCTCTGCGGATTGCGGGTACGGCCCGAGCGCCGAGGGAGATGGTCGAGAACCTGTCTGCGGGGTCAAAGCCAAGCGAGGAGCTCCTGAGCCTCGGACGTAGGGTGGGCGACTCCCTCGCCGAGTGGAGGTCGGCGACGAAGATGCTGAAGAAGCTGATACCTTCGAGGCGCCTCCCGACGACTAAGAAGTCTCTGCGGAGGAGCCCGCTGCGTGGCGTCTCTGACTGGGCTGCTGAGGTGGCTGAAAGGCTTTCATCGCTGTCGAGGATCAGTGGAGAGGCCCTCGCGGCGCGCACATCGGATCACCCTCCCACATTCGCGGATTTGCTGTCGGACCTGAAGAAAGCGGAGGCGCTCCAGAGCTTCGAGGCAGCAATGGCGGAGCGATCCGAAGGCCTGCGGACCATGTTCGGCCGACGGTTCACTGGCCCAACCACGGATTGGGACGCGATCCTCCGCTCAATTGAGTGGATGAGGCGGCTGCGCCGTCTGCTCAGGGACAGCATACCACAAACCCTGACGGAGTCGGTCTCGGAGGACGGTCCCCCGCTGCCCCTCGACCCCGAGGTAGTCACCAAGCTGGAGAGGCTCCACGAGGCCCTCGACGCCTTGGACAGCCGTTTCGAGGTGCCCCTA
>CAZRAV010000147.1:0-2750 GCA_964598175.1 uncultured Candidatus Bathyarchaeia archaeon
GTATCTTACGATGCTGCCGGGGTGACTCTTCATCAACAGACCAAGTATCTCGTCCCGTCTCTCAAGGAGGTTTACGGTGGCTTCACTCCTGAGCTTTAGGCCCCTTATGGCTTCGGCCGTGGCGCCGGCGATGTAGCCGTAAAGGGCTTTGACCGACCGCCCCCTCCACCCGCTCTCTGCGACGGTGGGCGGCCCCCCGCGTATACTCCTGAACCCCTGGAATTTAGGGTTGATGCCGATGCCCATGATGTAGTCCACGATCTCCCTGCGCGAGAGTTGACTCAAACCCTTGATGTGGGGGCTTCTGACGTGGACGTGGTACCCCCGGTTCCCCGAGAAGTTGACCTCAAGCTCGCCGGCGGAGGGGGAGAAGCCGAAGTCTTGGATGAGGATGTCGAGGAGCTTCTGCGCCTCGTATTTCGCCAAATCCAGGCACCTTTCGCAGAGCCAGGTCTCCTCCTCGAAGGCGGCCTTCCCGCATCGGGGGCACCTCTCCGGGACCTTCCCGACGCCTTTCTCCCCGCAGGCCCTACACCTCCACCTGTCGTGGTCAGCCTTGCAGGGGGAGTCGATGTGGTCGGCGTCTATGTCGAAGACGAGGTCGGCGCCGAGCCACCCCTTCCACTCCATCTCTGCCTCCGGCGCCGCGTAGTAGGCGGAGGAATAGTAGACGTGGGCGGGGGTGTTCTCGACGAGGTGGCGCCGAAGGTTTCGGATGTCGTCGAAGGCGATGTGCCGGAACATGGCCCTCCCCTCGAAGGAGAGGAAGCCGAACTCCCTCTGCCGTACGTCAGGTGGCGCCTGAACCTGCTCAGCCTCCGACAGGTAGTAGCGTCGGAACCTCTCCGCGACGTATGGGATGCTCCCCCAGCCCTGTTCCGCCATGGAATCTTCAATAGTAACTCCGGTAATCCCTTAAAAACACGTTTAGGAGCGGATAGCAACCGCCGAGACGTCCCCTAGGCCGTTGAAGGGGCATCTGGCGCAGAACTCGGAGTCGAACCTCACCAGGTTCTTGTAGCGCCTGCAGAAGTGGAGGCCAATCCTGACCAGCTTTTCATGCCTATCATGGATGCCTTCGGACTTCTCGCTCACTCCTGTGCACACCACGTGGCTCCGAAATACTGTCACGTCCTCGTATATGAGGATTCTACTCCTCGGCTGGCTTGACTCCGCCTTTCTCGCGCTTCAGGCCTCGGGTCTTGCGCCTGTAGTAGCTGAGCGGGTGCTTCACACTCTTGCAGAGTGCGTCGGGGTTATGGCAGATGCCGTGGGTGCGGAGCGTCGCGCAGGTCGGCGGCGTGTATCTTGTCCGGCTCCCCCTCAGCCCTGCGATGTGCTCGATCTGGTACCGGGTGAGATGCTCGTCGAAGTCGGTGACCGAGACGAAGAGCTGGACGATCTGTTCTAGGTCCATGCCGGCGTTGACGAGGAAGGACGTCAACGCGAACCGCTCCATGTGGGAGGCCCTACGCCCGGACATAAGCCCCTCGAACGCGCGCCTGATGCATGGGGGGAAGGCGTCGCTCACCACCTCGGATGGCAGCTCCTCGCCCGTGATCCGTGCCCGGTTCTCCTCGAACAGCCTCGTGATCCTGTCAGCCCGTTCCTTGACTGCGTCGGGCAGGGCGATCCTGCCGTGCTTTGAGACCCGTCTGCGTATCAGCGCTTCTACCTCTAACTGGATAAGGCGGGCGGCCTCCATCCGGGTCAGGAGCACGTGCCCGTCCCTCATCACCCTGTTCCCGAGCTTCCACTTGTCCTCGTGGAAGGACGCCGCGTTGCGGAGATAGTCCGAGAAGTGCAGCTCGAAGATGTAGATCTGGCCGTCGAGCTCCCACCGGACCAGGCGCGTGTTCCAGCCAAACTCGACTCGGGCTATGAGGGCGATGCGCGCCTCTCCCTCGCCCCTCAGGTGCCTGTAGACCCGGGCAGCCTCCGCCAGCGCGTACCTGCGGTCGAGGAAGCGGTCGCCCACGACGGTGACGAACATGATGGCGACGGGGAAGGAGAGCAGCTCCGTCAGCGCGTCGTCGAGGCCCGGGTCGACCACGCCCTTGAGGATGGCCTCGGAGATCCTCTCCTCTCCCCGGTCGAGGACTCTGCTGTAGCTGGGGTCGGCGAGGTCGTCGACCTTCAGGTTCAACGTCTCCACAAGCTCGGCCGCCCCCTTCAGAAAGGGGTACTTGGCGGCCTCACTCTCCGAGATCATCCCGAGGCGTCCTTCAGATCCTAGGGAGCGCGGCGGAATATTATCCTTTACCTGAGAGAGCTGGGGCTGGTTGGCTATGCCAAGTATCCTACAGAAATGGGGTTTGAAATGCTTGGATGGGAGCTGTCTTGGCTCTTAAAGGGTTAGACGCCGATGCATGGGGCGAGGTAGTAGATGAGCCTCCCCTGCGGTAGTTCGAAGTTCATCTTGATGGGCATGTCCGTGGAGAGCTCCAGAGATGCGACTTCGCTGGAGACGGCGGCGGCGTTGACGATGTCCTGCAGGTAGCTGAGGGTGAAGGTGGCGCTAGAATCCTCCTCGGACTTCAGTTCCAGTAGCTCGTCCGCGCCCCGCTCCCAATCGCTGAAAGCGCTGCCCATGTCGCCTGTGGCGCTGATCTTGAGCTCGTCCCCTGCGATCTCGAGCTTCACGTGCTCGCTGACGAGGACCGCGTCACGAATAGCCCGCCTGAGGCTCTGGGTTAGGATGCGGGCGGAGGCCTTGAAGAAGATCTTGGGGGAGGGCACCTCTTCCTCCA
>CAZRAV010000148.1:0-2715 GCA_964598175.1 uncultured Candidatus Bathyarchaeia archaeon
CAGCTCGGGGAGGAGGAGATCCTCGACTCCAAGACCATCTGGGTCTGCAGCACCTGCTTCAACTGCGAGGTTCGCTGCCCTAGAGGTATCGACATCGCCAACGTGATGGAGGCCCTCAGGCAGCTGATGCTGAGGAAGAAGTACGAACGCTTCAGCCTCGACTCCCTCACCCCAGAGGAACTCAGAGAGCTACCGCAGATCGCCATCATCAGCAATCTGCGCAAGCTGACAGTGTGAGGTGTGGGCGATGAGGCTCCCCTATTACCCTGGATGCACCCTCAAGACGACGGCTAAGAACTTCGACACGTCCACCGTGGCATCTGCAGGGGCGCTGGGCATCACACTGGTCGAGCTACCCCGGTGGAACTGCTGCGGGACGGTCCACGCCCTAGCCAGCGACGATGTCATGCACTATCTTGCACCCATCCGTAACCTCATCAGGGTCGAAGATATGAGCGGAGAGGACCTTGTGGATGAGACGAAGGTCGTCACCGTCTGCGCTATGTGCTACAACACCCTCAAACGAGCCAACGCAGTAGTCAACGAGGACTCGGAGAAGATGCAGAAGGTGAGAGACAACATGGAGAAGGAGAACCCCTACGGCGGCGAAGTCGAAGTCGTCCACCTGCTCGAGGTCATCAGGGACCTCGGCTGGAGCAAGGTCGCCGACAGAGTTGAGAGGCCGCTGGAGGGGCTCAGGGTGGCTCCCTACTATGGATGCCTCCTGCTTCGCCCCAGGGGCTTCGGCATCGACGACGTGGACAACCCCCAGGTCTTAGAGAGGCTCATCGATGCCCTCGGCGCAGAGGTGGTCGACATACCCTTCAAGACGAAGTGCTGCGGGGCCTACCAAACCGTCCAGATGGTGGAGGTAGTCGCCGAGCTATCGCACAGGATCCTCGACCAGGCCGTTAGGGCAGGAGCCGACATGGTCGTCACGGCTTGCCCACTGTGCGAATACAATCTTGGCCCCCGACAAGAGGAGGTTAAAAAATTGTTTAGAGATTTCGACTCAATCCCGGTTGTCTACTTTACACAGCTCATGGCTCTCGCGTTCGGCATGGAGGATGCCGCCGGGTTCGAGCAGAACACTCCTAACCCTAGACTAGTTCTAGAGAAGAAGGGTCTCCTAAAGGAGGAGTTATGATGGAGAAAGATGAATTGGAAATGATCACCATCTACGTGATGGGGAAGAAGCACAGGGTGCCGGCTGACCTTACCATCATGAAGGCGATGGAGTACGCCGGCCACCAGTTCAGGCGAGGAGCCGGCTGCCGCGGCGGATTCTGCGGCGCCTGCGCCACCATATACCGGACCCAGGGCAGCTACAAGCTGCAGGGAGCCCTAGCCTGCCAGAAGATCGTTGTGGAAGGCATGTACATAGCCCAGATACCGTTCTCCCCCGCCGAGAAGAAGACCTACGACTTGGACGAGCTGAGGCCCGACGTCAAGGTCTTCCTCGAGTACTACCCCGAGATCGCCCGATGCCTCAGCTGCAACACCTGTACCAAGGCGTGTCCCCAGGACATCATGGTGATGGACTACGTCCAAGCCGCGCTCCGTGGCGATATCGAGGAAGCTGCAAAACTCTCCTTCGACTGCCTCGGCTGCGGCCTCTGCGCCGTCCGGTGCCCAGCCGAAATCGTGCCCTACAACATCGCGCAGCTCGCCCGCCGCCTCTACAGCAGGTACATCGTCGGCCTCTCGGAATACATACTTAAACGCGTCCATGAGGTAGAAGAAGGAAAGTTCGACGATGAGATAGAGGAGCTGAAGAGCCTCGACCGAGAGACGCTTAAGAATCGCTATGAAACCAGGGAGAAGAGGTTGTGAGAGGATGAGCGGATACCCCGAAGCGATGCAGGAATCCCTAAGGCTCGTCGAGAAGACGAGGCCCGATCGAGTCGGCAAGACCTTTCCAACTATGACAGCGGAGGAGAAGGATCAGATCCTACGTGATTGGCACCCAGACTACAAGGAGGAGTCGAAGCGTCCCCTCAGCATAGGTCCCAGCAGCGGCGAGATCATGCCCCATGAAGTGGCGGACATCCTCGAAGCCCACCCAGCCATAAGCCCAACCATGATAGACCTTTCTAATATAACCTACGACTTAGATGTTCTCGTCATCGGGGCTGGAGGCGCTGGCCTTAGCGCGGCCCTCCTCGCCCTCGAGAGCGGCATAGATCGTGACAGAATCCTGATGGTGCAGAAGCTCAGACTGGGGGACGCTAACTCGAAGATGAGCCAGGGGGGCATCCAAGCTGCGGACGACCCAGACGACAGCCCTACCATTCACTATCTGGATGTCATCGGCGGCGGCCACTACGCCAACACCCCCGACCTCGCTGAAACTCTGGTCAAGGAGGGCCCTGATGTCATCAGGTGGCATGAGTCTCTCGGAGTCATATACGACAAGAACCCTGATGGCATGATGCAGCTCGCGCCCGGAGGCGGCACCAGCCGGAAGAGGATGCACAGCTGCAAGGACTACACTGGCCTCGAGATCACCCGGGTGCTCGTGGATGAGTTCCTGAATCGAGAGATCTCCTACGTTGAGTTCACCTGCGCCGTCGAACTGCTGATGGACGACAAGGGCCAGGTTGCAGGCTCCGTCCTATACGACATGGACTCTGATGAGTACCTCATCGCCAGGGCCAAGTCGACTGTGCTGGCTACTGGCGGCTTCGGACGGCTCCACATCCAGGGGTTCGACAC
>CAZRAV010000149.1:0-2618 GCA_964598175.1 uncultured Candidatus Bathyarchaeia archaeon
CGAGAGCCCCGGGAGACTAGTCGCCCTCGAGGGCCGATACTACAAGGAGTACTACGGGATGGGGAGCGCCGCAGCCCGGAAGAAGCGGTACGCGCTGGACCGGTACCCGCAGCCTGCCAAATCGGTAGCCGAGGGCGTCGAGGGCTGGGTCCCCTACAGGGGAGGCGTCGCCGACATCGTCTCCGAGTTCGTCGGAGGCCTCCAGGCCGCAATGGGCTACGTCGGCGCCCGAACCATCCCCGAGATGTGGGAGAAGGCAAAACTCGCCCTCGTCACTGAACGAGGTTCGGAGGAGATCAAACCCCACGACATCCTCCTCCCAGGCTCCGAGAAAAGCCGGTAGAATCCTGGGCTATCTCGACGCGTGCGCCTTATATCGCGCACGAAAAATATTTTACTAGTTGTGCGCTTCTGGGCAGAATAATGGTAACTTCTCTCAAGAGGATGTTAGTCTTCATTTCCACAGTTTTCCTCCTTGGAACAAGTATAGGATACACAGTTGGATATTTCAGATCTAAAACTCCTGAAAACGACCAAGGGAAGATTAATACAGAAGAAAGGCTCTCCGTGGAGATTGTTTTAGGCGCCATATCGACCTACTCCGATGACGCCGAGTATATGAACCAGGCCATGGAAATTGCATTAGAGGAGGTTAATGAGTACGTTGTCAAACTTGGGCTCAACATCACCTTCAGTATCCGATTCGAGGATGCTGACCTCTCGGATACAATCGCCCTTGATAAGTTCAAGAGCCTCGCAGAGAGCGGTGTAAAGATTGTGCTGGGAATGTGGTGGAGTTCGCAGCTCGAGGCTGTCCTCAGTTACGCCAATGAGAACCACATAGTAGTCATCAGTTCGGCGTCCACCGCCCCTTCATTGGCAGTTCCCGACGATTACGTGTTCAGGCTGGTTCCAACGGACATCGCCCAAGGTAGGGCCCTGGCTAGGATGATCCGGGACAAAGGCATCGAAGCCGTGGTCGTCTTACAGCAGGACAACATCTGGGGAGAAGGCCTCGGCGCGGAGTTCGTCCGGCGATTTGAGGAGCTCGGTGGCTCGGTTTTAGATCGAATCAAGTACAGTCCCTACCGTGAGCCTCTACCCTCTCAACTCAGGACCGCGGCTGATAAGGTCAAGTCGGCCCTCGAGGAGTATGGTGAAAGCAAGGTCGCTGTCGAAGCAATATCTATGGGGGAGATAGAGGTCCTTCTGCCCCAGGCAGAGGATTATCCGCCCCTGACCGAGGTTCCATGGTTCGGCTCCGACGGTTATGTGAGGTGGGTCGCCCTCGCAGAGGAACTATCGGCAATCTCCCTGAGGACCCGCCATTACTCTCCCCTGACCGCAACGACCAAATCGTCGAAGTGGAAGACCTTCGTAAACAAGTTCAGCAATAGGACGGGGTTGGAGATCCGTCATTATGAAAGCGAGAGCTACGACTCGGTCTGGGTCGCAGCCCTCGCTGTTATTCAAGCTGGGAGTTACGATTCTGAGGCAGTTAAGGAGATACTGCCTGATATCTGCGACAAATATTTTGGCGCATCAGGCTGGTTGAAGCTAGATGAGAACGGGGATAAAGCAGTGGGGGACTATGACATCTTCGCTGTCACTTCGGAGAGTGGTGTGGCTGCCTGGAGGAAGGTGGGCATCTATCGATCTGAGCCTGACGAAGTTAACTGGCTTGAAGAACCCAACTAGCGCACGCACCTCGATATCCATCTTTTATGAGATGTTTATTTTATAGAAGATCAGAGGGTAAAGCTAATTACGAGTATGACCTGAGCATACAACGTCGATCCAGGGGATCGGCTGGTCGATAACAGGATGATAGAGAGAGCCCTCATAAGCGTCTCAGATAAAACTGGCCTCGATGGACTTGTGGAAGAGCTGAGCCGGCTGGACGTTGAGATCGTAGCCTCATCGGGAACCGCAGCTCGGATAAAGGAGCTTGGGTACAGGAACGTGAAGGAGGTCTCCGAGTACACCGGCCACCCCGAGAGCCCCGGAGGGTTGCTGAAGACCCTCCACCCCAAGATCCACGGCGGCCTCCTCCTCGACCGGGACGACCCCGAGCACAGAGAGTACATGGAGCGACATGGCATACAACCCTTCGACCTCGTGGTCGTCAACCTCTACCCCTTCGAGGACGCGGTCGAAAGAGGCGTGGGCCTTAGGGAGGCTGCGGAGAACATCGACATCGGCGGCCCCACCATGATCAGAGCGGCGGCTAAGGCAGCACTCCTCTACGACAAGGTCACCGTGGTCGTAGACCCGGCCCAGTATGGGCAGGTCGTCGAGGCGCTCAGGGAGAATGATGGAGCCATCCCATCTGAGCTTAGGAGGAGGCTGGCGGAGGAGGCGTTCAAGAGGACGGCGGAGTACGACGCCGCAATCTGTGGCTACATGGAGCGACGGGAGGTGTGAAGACCGTGAGTAAGTCCATGAGAAAGCGTTACAGGACGCGACTGGAGGAACGCTTCCCCCAGGAGCTGAGGATCATCCTTGGAGGCGAGGAGGTGGTCTACGAGAAGACCCTCAGCCTCAGGTATGGCGAGAACCCGCATCAGCCAGCCGCCTTCTACAAGCCCAAAGTTGGGCGGCTTACCGTCGGCGGACTG
>CAZRAV010000150.1:0-2574 GCA_964598175.1 uncultured Candidatus Bathyarchaeia archaeon
GACGTCTTCAATGAGGGATGCGCCAAGCTCGAGGAGGCCCTGAGGACCCACGACATCACCAAGCCTGGGGGCGCCCTCAACACATACGGCACAGCCGTGCTGGTGAACATCTTGAACGAGGCCGGGGGCTACCCCACCAGAAACTTCCGCGAGGGGCGGTTCGAGGGCGCGGCCGCCACCTCGGGCGAGGCCATCCACGACATCTGCAAGGAGAGGGGCGGAGCAGGCATGATGGGTCATCCTTGTCACACCGGCTGCGTCATAAAGTGCTCCAATGTCTATCCCAGACCCGACGGCACCGAGCACGTCTCATGTGTCGAGTACGAGTCCGACTGGGCCTTCGGAGCGAACTGCGGCATCGACGACCTGGACACTATCGCCGAGCTGATAAGGCTGAGCAACGACTACGGCATAGATACCATCGAGACGGGTGGGACAATCGGCGTTGCGATGGAGGCTGGGCTGGCTGAGTTCGGTGATAGGACCCGCGCCATCGAGCTTGTAAAAGAGATAGGCAAGGGGACGCCCCTGGGGCGAGTCCTGGGCAGCGGCGCCGCTACCACCGGCAGGGTCTACGGCGTCGTACGTGTGCCAGGTGTCAAGGGCCAAAACATGCCAGCCTACGAGCCGAGGGCGGTGAAGGGCATTGGAGTAATATACGCCACCTCCCCTATGGGTGCCGACCACACATCGGGCTACACAATAGCGCCAGAGATCCTGGGCGTCGGGGGCGAAGCGGACCCATTGGCCGTTGAGAAGGCGGAGCTTTCGAGGGGCTTCCTCCAGGCCACGGCCTTCATAGACACAACAGGCTACTGCCTCTTCATAGCTTTCGCCGTCCTCGACAAGCCCGAGGGGTTGGAGGGGACTGTGGAGAGCTGCAACGGCGTCCTCGGCACCAACTGGACGACGGACGACATCCCCAGGATAGGCGGAGAGATAATCGACATGGAGCGGACCTTTAATGCCGCAGCGGGCTTCAGCAAGGCAGACGACCGTCTCCCCGAGTTCATGAAGTACGAGAAGCTCCCGCCCCACAACGTCGTCTTCGATGTCTCTGACGAAGAGCTGGACAGGGTCCACGCACCGGAGTAGTAGATTGAAACCAGAGCGCGAGTCCAAATCCCCCTTTTTTTCAATGATACAGGGTTGAGGGTGGGCGTTGATGGAGGTACACCTCTACGGTAAGCTGAGACGTTTCTCAGATAACCAAGACCCGAAACGGGAATCAATCGTCTTTATCAACACTGAGGAAGGCGATACCATCGAGGACGTCATCGAGCGCATTGGGATACCGATGACCGAGATAGGTGCCAACGTCTTCCTGAACGGCGAGTATTCCAGGCTCACACGGCATGTGCGGCACGGAGATAGGCTTGGGCTATTCCCAGACGACATGCAGCTACTCTACAAATGGTACTTCGAAAAGAAGGGAGATCGGAATTGATCAGGGTAGAGGTTAGGCTCTACGCCAGCTTAAGGAAGTACGCCCCGCAGCTAGAGATAGGAGAGGCTCTGGAACTAACGTTAAGAGAGGGCGTCACGATGGAGCATCTCTACACAAGGCTGAACGTACCAATCGATGAGGTGAAGAGGATAATAGTTAATGGGATATCGCGAGACAACGATTACATCCTCTCAGAGGGTGATAGGGTCGCTATCTTCCCCCCCGTGGCAGGCGGATAGGACGACGCTCAAGTTTTCTATCTATGACGAGCAGAATATTTTCTCCTGAAGGCTTCCGCCCATAAAGTCTTCCCTCTGGGGTCTTTACCGTGTTCTTCGAGTCTGTCATGGATTTGAATCCAGGGGTTCCCGGTGGACTCGACGACGGCCTTCACCTCGTCGAAGAAGATGGATAGCTTGAGGGCGAACTTTTCTAGTCCTAAGCCTCGTTTCTGAACCTGATCTCGTCCAGCGGCGTCCCATCCCCGTCGATGACGGCCACCTGACACATCATTTTGTGGACGTCTATCCCAACGTATTTCACGGGTGACACCTCATGGGTGGCTTGAGGTCGGCATGCTCCTATAGGGTCTCCGTGGACCAGTCGGGTAGCCGCTCGGGATTCGGCCCAGTTAGGGCAAGGGTCTCATGCGGACCAAGCGCGCGGAGGGCCTAAGCCACCCTGGTGCACCCTCACGGCTTCCTCAGAAAACGTTTCTCATACTGTCTAGAATCTTAGCAACAAGGGAAAAGAAAAACAGGGTTTTAGGGATGTATCAAATTGATTATCCTCATGTTCCCAACCCTTTTCAATGTGTCAATGTTACATCTAGAGCGCGATGGTATCACATTCTACTATTCTGAAACTTCATGGAATTTTGCACAAAAGTGAGGGCGCGAGCGATGGCGGGCTCGGTGGGATTCGAACCCTACCACTAATGGAGATGTCTCCCATCTCTCTCCCCATTTCAATGTGATATCAAATGGCAGCCCTGCTTCGCTTGCGGGATACGTTACAAAATAAATTATCATTGAGATGAGGTAAAAAAACGTAGTCACACGCGCGATTAGTCCGCGCCTTTTAAATAAGTCCTTAAAACTGGATAGAATCGTGACGATGGCAGAAAA
>CAZRAV010000151.1:0-2573 GCA_964598175.1 uncultured Candidatus Bathyarchaeia archaeon
CCTCCTCACGTCCATCAACCTGCAGTCCTCGACACCTCTAAGTCTTGCAACCCTCAGAGCCAGGGGGGAGATGTCGATGGCGATGGCCTCGATGCCCCTGCGTTGCAGCCATAGAGCCACCCTCCCTGCGCCGCAGCCTACATCAAGGACTCGGCCACTCGCCCTCAAAATGGCTTTTCTCTCATGTTCAGGCCAGTCATCGTAATCGTGGAAGTAACCTCTTGCGCTCGGGGTCTCAACCAAGCCATCGTCCCGCTCGATGACGTACTCGGCCTCGCCTACACTGTGATAGGCCATCAGGACTCTGCCAAAGGTGTCTATCATCCCCCTCAAAGGACTCCTTGCCATCGACGAAGTTTAAGGTTTAAGCCAGGTGATCATTTCAAAGACAATCCCTCAAGCCATCCCAAGAGGGGCGAAAGATACTAGATTGGAAGCCGAGGTCTGCCCGGCGGCCTTTCAAGGTTTTACTAGAGTTTACTCTTTGTGCCTCTGGTCTTTCGGGAGGCGTGGTTGAGGATATCCTCAATCTTAAGGACCTCTAGCGTGCTAGTCCTGCCCGGAGCCTCAAGGGTCGAACCCGAGACGATCATCACCACATCACTACTCTCCACAAGCCCCCTCTCCAGGCTCCTCTCAACGGCTCTGATGAGAAGCTCGTCGCGTTCCTCCGTCCAGACGATGTCCAGAGGCTCCACCCCCCAGAAGAGGCGCATCCGGTTACTCACCTTCGGGCTTCTCGCGACGGCGAGGATCCGAGTCTTGGGCCGATGCTTTGAGACCATTCGGGCGCTGAAGCCGCTGCGCGTCACTACGATGATCGCCTTGGGCCTCACCGTATCCGCCGCCCGGGAGGCTAGGCTGCCGATGACGTCGGCTATGGGCACCCCCTTCTCCAGCCTTGCTTCCTGATGCGGCGCCTGCTCCTCGATGGTGAGGCTGATGTCGTTCATCACCTTCACCGTCTCGATGGGGTAGAGGCCGACAGCCGTCTCCTCGGAGAGCATAACTGCGTCTGCGCCGTCGAGAATGGCGTTGGCAACGTCGCTCGCCTCAGCTCGGGTGGGACGGGGGTTGACCACCATCGACTCGAGCATCTGCGTCGCAACGATGACTGGCTTCCCGGCCCCGTTGCACCTGGCGATGATCTGCTTCTGGAGGAGAGGCACCTCCCAAGGCGGCACCTCGATGCCGAGGTCGCCTCTCGCTACCATGATGCCGTCGGAGGCTTCGATGATCTGGTCTATGTTCTCGATGGCGTCGCGGTGCTCTATCTTCGAGATGAGGGGCTGGTCGCCTCCCGCCCGCTCTATCGCCCGCCGGCTGTTCTCCACATCCCGCCGATCTCGGATGAAGGACATGGCGAACCAGTCCCCGCCGACCTCGACGCCGAAATCGATGCCCCTCAGATCCCTCTCAGTCGGCGGCCTCAGCGTGAGCGAGGCTCCAGGCGCGTTCACCCCCTTGTGGCTTACGACCTCACCGCCAGAGACTACGCGTCCGTGGAAGCCCTTGAGGTCCTCATCGATGGATGTAACCCTCACCTCGATGAGGCCGTCGTTGAGGAAGAGGCTACCGCCGACGTGGACCTCCCGCGGCAGATCCCCATAGGTGATGGGGAGCTCCTCCCTGTCGCCGACGACACGGTGGGTTGTGAAGCGGATATCGTCGCCTGGCTTGAGCACGACGCGGCCGTCGACCTCGCCGACCCTGATCTTGGGGCCGGGTAGGTCGATGAGGATGGAGACGCCGCCCAGGCTGCGGATTGTCTTGACGACCTCCTTGTGCGTCTCGTACTCGCCGTGGGAGAGGTTTATTCGGGCTACGTCCATCCCGGCCTCGATCATCGCCTTCAGGGCCTCTGGCGTTTGAGAGGCGGGACCTATTGTGCAGACGATCTTTGATCGCACGAACTGGTTCCTCGACAACCTTCTCTGCCTCTGCGGTTGGATCTGTCCACGGGTCTTTTAAGCACCTCGACGGGGAGATGATGGATCGCTAATTCATAAAAGACTTATAAGTTTAGGTTAAAAGTTCAGCTGCGGTCTGAGCCGCACCGTTGGGAATATGGCATGCCCTGCCTCCACCTACATCCCAGGGACCTGCGGATACCAGATTGGGAGCTACAGCAAGACGTAGTCGTCGTCATCTGCCATGACTGCTACCAGGTCTTGGATATACGGCTTCTAAGCTCTCAATCTACGGTTGAACCCCCTCAGACCGTGGAAGTCCTAGCGGAGAGGCCGGTCGAAATAACTTATTAACCTCTCACCTCTATTCAAGCATCCATGGGTGTAGGGTATGGTCTATTGCACAGAATGCGGGGAGCAGAATCCTGAAGACGCTGAGTTCTGCGTCAAATGCGGAGCATCTCTATACCCTGGACGGACCTACGGTAGGAGATGGCGCCGACCTGAGAGGGGGATGTGCTTCGGTGTCCCCATCAGCGGCCAGATCTGGGGAATCATAATCGGCCTCATCATCATCCTCTGGGGCTGGTCCCATCTGATGGGTATGCGCTTCAACCTCTTCGCCATCTTCGCCGTCATCTTCGGCGTCATCATCCTCATGGG
>CAZRAV010000152.1:0-2510 GCA_964598175.1 uncultured Candidatus Bathyarchaeia archaeon
CACCTCAAGATGATGTCGCCATCATCGTTCTTGATCTCGACCTCGTCGAGGTCCCAGGAGACCAGGAGTGCCTTCTCGAAAAAACCGAGGACATCATCGTCCTTCAGTTTGGTTCGCAGATATGCCCCGTACCAGCGCCCTGACTCATACCAGATCCGCCGCAGTTCCTCCCCATTCGTCGGGTACAGCTCCTTGATCATATGTTCCAGATTGGAGCGAGGTATCTGGACCGAGTTAGCACCCCTCTGGATCTGTATGAGCTGGTATAGGTCGACCGCCTCACGGAGGGAGGCCCCCAGTTCCTCGGCCCTCAGCGCTTCCTCCAGCGCCACCGCGGTGTATCTAGAGAGGGGGACCCTATTCCTAGCAGCCACATCCTTGAGCTTTTCCACTAAGCGGCTTGGCAAGACGATGAGCTTAGTGTTCTCCGGAGCCCTCCTCAACTACTAACTCACCTAGATCGTTCGAACCTTAGGCGGATGATCCCCTTCGAGACTTCCCTCTCGACCTGCTCATAGCCGAGGGCCTCGAAAACGCCCTCTATAAACAGGCTGAATAGGTCTGTGAAACCTGGAGTGAAGCGTTCGCCCACGCATGCAAACGAGATGATGTTGTCGCCGTCCTCCTCCACTGCGAAGTCGGATGTGCCAAGGGTCAGCAGCTCCATCGCCTCCCTGAACGCCTCGAGGCCGTCTTCTCGCTTGTTGGTGAAGTAATTCCCGTACCAGCGACCCTCCTCAAGCCACATCTTTGACAGTTGGTTCTTGGCGTGGTCGAATGCAATATCCACGACATCGTAGAGTAGGCGCTCGACGGTGAAGGTCAAGCCCACCTTCCTCGCCTTCTCTAGCATCCCCCTCCTGTCGATGACTTCCTTGAGCGCCAGCCCCATTCCCTCGACCCTCAACGCCTCCTCCAGGATATCGTTCACTGTCTGGAAGACCGTCGCCCCCCTCTCCTTCGCCATCTCCGCTACCTTGTTGGCGATCTCCTCCTCGGCGGCCAGCATCTTCCTCTTAGACAGATTCCTCAACCCCCTCAAAAGGGGGGATTTACCCTTAAAGTAGGTTACGCCCTCGGACACAAAAGTCTTGAGTATCCGGAGCCTGAGCCTCGCGTCGTCTAGTCTACCATGGATGCCTCTTCAGCTTCAGAAGCCATGCGAAGAAGTTGGTTAAGAAGTGGATGGGTATTGTGGCGACGAGGATGGCAACGATCCGCTCCCACGTGGGCAGAGGCGGCACAACCGAGACTAGTGCGATGGCGACAATGATGAAGCCCAGCTGATCGGCGACGGGAAACGGCGCGCCTGGCCTAAGCCCAAGACGCCGCTTCACGATGGCGACGATGAGGTCACCCCCGACGGCGCCAATGCCCAACAGCAGACCACGGAAGGGATCGAGCTGTATAAGACCCACCATCGTGCCCACAGCGACACCAGAAAGGGTACCACGCACCGTCTTGTGGCTTCCGAGGAGGGGTCGACCGTCGCGCCATGTGCGGCCCCCGTCGAGGGGTTTGCCGCCACCGCAGATCACCGGTGCGGCGTTGGCGAGGTAGGCTGGAAGGTACATGTATATGGTCTCGGCCATCCAGAGGACATCGGCTGCGGTCACCACGTACGCTCCACATCCTTCACCCCCGCGTCGCTGAGCCCGAACCTACACGCCCTCTGGGCCTCCACCGGCTTCTCAAGCATCGCCTCCCTAATCCCCGGCGTCTGCGTAGTCTCTAGCTTCAGCACAGTTTCCGACCAGTATCGCAGCAGCCTCTGGGCCACCGGCTCGACCTGGGGAGTCTCGGAGTCGAGGACGCTGTGGACCTGGCCTAAGAGCAGCACAACCGCATCGCGCGTCTTCGCCGTCTCGGAGAGGAAGCCGAGCTGCCGGTTCAACGCCTTATTGACTGAGAAAGTCCTCTCGGGGTCGCCCGCCTCGAGACGGTAGAGACCAGTAATGGAGTCGACCACCACTGGTGTGGACCTGCGTAGGAGGAGCGCCGGCAGCCCCTCGACGATCCCGGTCTGCTCAGAGAAGCTGCGCGGCCTCCAGACGAGCAGACGCTCCAGAAGACGGTCGCCGCCGCTCCCTGCCATCTGTATGAGGCGTTTCGTGGAGAGACTGTAGTCAGCGTCTATGTAGAAGGCCTTCTGGATTGGGTCGCCTCTGAGGTATCCGACGATGCAGCTCAAGGCGAGGGTCGTCTTTCCCGTCGAGGCCTCGCCGTATATGAGCGAGACCGTTCCGAAGCGGAAGCCGCCGCCTAGGATCTCGTCGAGAGAGACGCAGCCCGTTGAGAGACGACGCTCCATCTAGCTCTATTCTCCCCGACCCTAAATATAAGTCGCCTTAAAAAGGAGTCTCGCCGTGCCCCTGACAGCCTCGCCCTGTTCACGGATCATAGTTTGAGCTCAGAGTAGGTATCCCAGCTCTCTGAGGTACTTCCTGACGGCAGTCTTGACGAAGTCGGGGATGCTGGTGTAGCCGTGCTTGCCGCTCTCTATGACCTCC
>CAZRAV010000153.1:0-2499 GCA_964598175.1 uncultured Candidatus Bathyarchaeia archaeon
GTCTCTCCGCGTCTTCGTAGTCGGCGTGGGCGGTGTGGGCCTCGTTCCAGAGGAATTCCCTGCCCCGGTAGAGGGGTCTGGTCGCCCTAGTCTCGTAGCGGTAGACATTGCAGGTCTGGTGCATCAACAACGGGAGGTCGGCGTGGGACCTGATCCAGATCTTGAAGAGGGGGTAGATGGCGGTCTCGGAGGTCGGCCTGAGGACGAGCCTCCGCTCGAGCTTGTGCTCCCCCGCGTGGGTGATCCAGAAGACCTCGCCGGAGAAGACGGCGATGTGCTCCGCCTCTTTCTCGAAGGCGTCCTCGGGGATGACGACGGGGAACTGCATGGGCTGGTGGTCCTCCTCTTCAAGCTTCTCCTCGAGCATCTGCACGATGCGCTTTGCGATGCTGAACCCCCAGCCCGTGTAGACGGTGAACCCCTTCACGGGGTAACGGTCGTCCGCAATCTGAGCCTCCAGCAGAACCCTGTCGAACCACTCGCTGAAGTTCTCGTCCTTCTGCATCATACGGCCTCCGCCAATTAACCTTCAGAATCGTCAACGCCTTAATAAAAGAACCGCTCCAGATGGCGGTGCGCAAGTTTTAATTCATCCACACGAAGCTTTTTTAGAAGAGCGTCATGAAGACCATCCTCGTCGTAGGAGACGGCATGGCTGACAGATCCCTCCGAGACCTCGGCGGGAGGACTCCCCTAGAGGCGGCGCACACCCCCAACCTCGACGCCGTCGCTAGAAGCGGCGTCTGCGGCATCATGGACATCATCTCTCCAGGCCGTCCCCCGGGGAGCGATGTCGCTAACCTCGCCCTCCTCGGCTATGACCCCCTGAAGTGCTACCGGGGCCGCGGCGTCCTCGAGGCAAGGGGTGCAGGCCTAGAGGTGAAACCTGGTGACGTGGCTTTCCGAGGGAACTTCGCCCACGTCAACGACGAGGGAGTAGTAATTGACCGGAGGGCAGGGAGGATTGATGGCTCCGTTTTCAGAGAGTTCCTCTCCGACATCCGCCTCGACGAGTACCCAGATGTTGAGGTAATCATCCGACCGACACTGGCCCATAGGCTCGCCATCATCCTTAGAAGTGAAGGTCTCAGCTGGAAAATTTCGGACATCGACCCCCATGAGAGCGGTGTCCAAGTCTTGAGGGCGACTCCCCTCGATGAGACCGTCGAGGCGAGGAGGACGGCTTTCATCGCGAACGAGCTTTACCGTGTCCTCAGAGATATGATGAGCAGCCATCCTCTGAACAGGGAGAGGATCCAGGCGGGTCTACCTCCTTCCAACGCTGTCCTCCTCAGAGGCGCGGGGGAGGCCCCAGCCATCGCGCCGCTGACAGAACTCTATGGCGTCAAGGGCGGGTGTGTATCGGTGGTCCCGACGGTAAGGGGAGCCTGTCTTTCTGCTGGCTTCGACCTACACGACGCACCTAGGGGGACGGGCGGTGTGGACACGGACACCATAGCTAAGGCGGAGACGGCCGAGCGTATACTTCCGAACTACGACTTCGTCTTCGTCCACGTGAAGGGGACAGATGTTGCGAGCCACGACGGAAACCCAGAGCTGAAGATAGACGTAATAGAGAAGATCGACGCCCTAGTTGGACACCTCCTGGAAAACGTCGACCTATCCGAGACGTATATTGCAGTGACCGCAGACCACACAACCAGCATCATGAAGCAGGACCACACGGGCGACCCAGTTCCCGTTGCCATCAACGGCCCCGACGTCAGATCCGACACCGTAACATCCTACTCTGAGCGGACCTGTGCGGAAGGCGGCATCGGCAGGATAAGGGGTAAAGACCTGATGCCCCTCCTGCTCAACCTCCAGGGCAAAGTGAGGTTATACGGCAGCTGACGCAAGGGAGTCTGTGGCAACCTTTACCGAATGTTTTCAACGTATCGCCTCTTTCCTTTTATAAAGTCCGGCTTTGTTTTCGTCTAATAGGCGAAAGAAGTTAAATCTGCGTTCTATCCTATGAGTTTCTCCTTCGGTGCACACGACCGCACGCGAAAAGCTTATTTCCGTTAATTCCCAGTAATGGATATGCACACAAACCTAACAAATTTCATTTTTGTTACTGATTGCATCGTCTCTTATCCTAGTAGCGGTGTAATTCCTGCTTTTATTGATTTGATATTCAAGTATAAGGTGTTCATAGAGGTAGTTGTTGTAAAGGTGTTCAGATGATTAGAGAAATAGGATTTGACACGAAGAAATATTTGGCAGTTCAGATACAGAAAATACTCGAACGTGTATCGCTTTTCGACAAGTTGTATCTTGAGTTTGGCGGCAAGCTGCGTTATGATCATCATGCTTCACGTGTGCTCCCTGGTTTTGCGGTAGATATGAAGGTACGGATGCTTCGCAGGCTTGGTGACAAGATCGAGATAATACACTGTATCAGTGCTAAGGACATAGAGGGAAGGAAGATCAGACGGGACTTCGGGTTGACGTATGAAGACCAAATACTCAAGGACATAAACGATCTTCGAGAACTGG
>CAZRAV010000154.1:0-2482 GCA_964598175.1 uncultured Candidatus Bathyarchaeia archaeon
GCCGCGACGATCTTCTCCAGCGCAGTCTCGGCCTTCTTGTAGTCCTCGGCGGTTACCTCGATCCTGTACTTTGGGGCGCCGAGGGCGTAGAGGGCGACCTCAGCCTCGTTCGCCTCCGCCACCTTCTTGGTCTCCAGCAGCGTCCCCTTGATCACCTCTATGCCTCCTGGATCCATGGAGGTGAGCTCGAAGACGCCGTGGATGGTGACTCCCTTGACGACGATCTTCTCTCGCGCGATCTTGGCCAGGGTCTTGGCGATCCTCTTCGTAACGCCTGCCTCGGTCAAGGCCTCACCTCCCCTCTTGGCCGCCGACTCCAACCCTATGTAAAGGCTGCCGTACCTCTCAATGAGCTTGGAACCTACCTTCTCGTACATCTCCCTATCATCGAGTTTGAGGGTGCTGGCGGCGCTCTTCAGGAGAGTCTCAGCCTTCCTTGTCTTCTTCCAGTCCTCTATCTTCTTCCGGCGCTCGTCCTTGGAGACGCGCCTGAGGGAGAGGTCTATGTGGCCGCGGGATTGGTCGAGGCGGAGCACCTGCAGGACGACCTTCTGCCCCTCCCGGACGTGGTTCCGGATGTTCCTCACCCACCGGGAGGAGATCTCGGAGATGTGGAGCAGCCCCTCCTTCTTGTACTCGTCTAGGTAGACGTAGGCGCCGTAGCTCTCTATCCGCCGTATCGTCGCTACGACGAGATCCCCGACCATGGGCCACTCGGGTCTTCCCAGGCTCACGCAGGTCACCCCAGCACGGCGACGACGACGCCCCTGATCTCGGCCTTGCCACCCTTGGGTTCGGCGAGGACCTCTCCGCAGTTCCTGCACTTGATTTGGTTGGTGGTGTGGCTGAATACGATCTGCTCGCTCTCGCAGCCCCTGCACCTGACTCTGAGGAACTTGGACATCGGCCTCGGGATGAGGTCCTTCCAATCGGACACGGCTATACGACCTCCATCTTCTTCAGCCTGACCCCGCGCCTCTGGAGGGTGTAGCCGCAATCCTTGCACTGGAGCTTGAGTGTCTGCTTCCGCGTGGTCTTCGCCTGGTTTTGCTGTTCCGGGAACTTCTGCCCGCCATACCCCTTCTTCCGCTCGGCCTGATGCCTTTCACCCTGCTTGGCCGCCCTCCTCTTCCCAGCCTTGTAGAGGGAGACTGTGAACTCCTTGTGGGTCTTGCATCTGGGGCAGTAGGTCCTCATAGTCCTCGGGACCTTCATTCTGAGATCTCCACCTCCTTTGCGATGCCCCGCCTTATTAGGTTTTCAGCGTTCTCCTCGGGTATCGACGCGACGTCCTCCGGCTTGAAGGGACCGTAGGTCTTCATGTCGATGCCGATGATGGCGGGGAGAGCCTTAACGAAGCGGACCACCTTGAGACCGCCCCTCGGCGGGGCCCTCGCCTCTACGTGAGGCGCACGCCCCATTAATATGCTTTTCAGTCGCTCGGAGTGATCGGCCAACAGACGCCTGAGGTCGGCGTGGAGCCTCTTCTCCTCCGGCGTCAGGACGGTCGCGGCTATGGCGGCACCGTTGAGCTCGGAGACGACGATCTTCCTCAGCCTGAGCTGGAAGAGCTCCCGCAGCATCCGCTCCGCGTTCTCCCTCTCCCTCAGCGCGATCCTCCCCCGCATCGACCCCTTCTCGAGCATCCGCGTCTGCTCCCTCAGCCGCGATGTGTAATCGCTCATCTCCGCGAAGAATCCCTCGGGGAGGGGCTGGAGACCCGATTCGCGGCGCTCCCTCCTCCACGCCTCGAGGAGCCGATTGTATCTATCTGTCATCGCTCCACCCTCGCAGCCTTCTTACATAGGAGGAAGACGGCGGCGGCCAGGGGCAGCTCGACCTTTTCCCTCTCGTAGGGGCCGTAGGATCCGTCGCCGATCCTGAACCTTGGGGCCCGCCTGACGTAGACCGTCTCGGTGCCACCGTTGAGGGCGATGGCGCTGGTCAGGGGATCGTAGTCCTCGAGCTCGTCTATGGGCACAGTCTGAGCCAGCCACCCCGTCTTCCCGTGGAGAGTCCCGGGCAGCCGTATCAGGCGGTGTATGTCCGTCGTCACCACTGTGTCGATGGCCGACGCCTGCTCCTTGACCGCGATCTCCATGAGCCTGCCGAGGGATTTGGGGTCGATGTATCTTACGATGCTGCCGGGGTGACTCTTTATCAACAGACCAAGTATCTCGTCCCGTCTCTCAAGGAGGTTTGCGGTGGTCACCCTCCCGAGCTTGAGACCCTTTATGGCTTCGGGCGTGGCGCCGGCGATGTAGCCGTAGAGGGCTTTGACCGACCGTCCCCTCCACCCGCTCTCTGCGACGGTGGGCGGCTCCTCACGTATGCTCCTGAACCCCTGGAATTTAGGGTTGATACCGATACCCATGATGTAGTCCACGATCTCCCTGCGCGAGAGTTGACTTAAACCCTTGATGTGGAGGCTTCTGACGTGGACGTGGTACCCCCGGTTCCCCGAGAAGTTGACCTCAAGCTC
>CAZRAV010000155.1:0-2441 GCA_964598175.1 uncultured Candidatus Bathyarchaeia archaeon
TCTCCACCGCCTGGGGGAGCTGGTGCTCAGCAACCAATCCAACCCTGCGGGACACGCATGAATACATCCTCGTGTTCTCCAAGGGCAAGTTCAGAAGAGTGGGGAAGGATAAGGAGAGCACCATAACTCGGGATGAATTCCTCGAGTTCACTAAGAGCGTCTGGAGCTTTCAACCAGAGTCCGCCAGGAGAGTAGGACACCCCGCGCCCTTCCCCGTTGAGCTACCCTACAGGTGCATCCAACTGTACACGTTCAAGGGCGAGGTGGTACTAGACCCATTCTGCGGTGTAGGAGCCACCCCCATCGCCGCAATGAAAACAGGTAGACACTTCATCGGCATCGACATCGACCCAGAATACGTGGAGAAGGCCAGAATTAGGGTAAGTGAATACATAGCTCAGGTAAAGCAATAGAAAGCCTTCCCCGTTCTATCCAGTTATCATTGATGAAGTAGAACTTGCTTAGATAGTTGTGCCTGAAAATGCGATAGAGTCAATCGATTAAATTCTTTAGCATCTCCAACCCTTACCCTTTGCAGTGAAGGTGCTTGAATCCAGAAATTGAGAGAATTGCATGTGTCGGCGCGGGCCTCGTAGGGCAGGGATGGGCAGCCATCTTTGCCCTCAACGGCTACCCTGTCGTCCTCGAAGACCTGACGGAGGAGAAACTTGATGAAGCGGTCGCGCGTGTCGAGGCTCACATGAGGTTTCTCTGCGAGGTCGGCCTCGGGGAGGATGTCGATGCGGCCCTTGGGTGTATCGAGACGACGACTAGCCTAGCCGATGCCGTGGCGGACGCGGACTACGTTCAGGAGTCCGTCTTCGAGAGCTATGATGTGAAGAAGGCCGTCTACGCTGATATGGACGGAGCGGCCCCACAAGAGGCGATCCTCGCCAGTAGCACATCCGGCCTGTTGATGACAGAGATCCAGAAGGCCGTTGGGAGGCATCCGGAGCGTTGCATCGTAGCGCACCCATGGAACCCCACGCATCTGGTTCCGCTGGTTGAACTCTGCCCAGGCGAGCTGACCTCGGAAGAGACGACCAAGAGGACTTACGCCCTCATGGAGAGCATCGGGAAGGTGCCCGTCGTCCTAAGGAAGGAGGTCCCCGGCTTCATTGCTAACAGGCTGTCGGTAGCCCTGTGGCGGGAAGCCCTCAACCTAGTTGACAACGGCGTTGCCTCGGTCGAGGATGTGGACAGGGCGGTGAGAGCGGGACCGGGCATAAGGTGGGCCATCATGGGCCCCTATCTAACATATCACCTGGGCGGCGGCTCAGGCGGCATCGAGTACCTGATGCGGCACATCGGTGGCTCCAAGGCGACGTGGCTTGAGACGATGGCGAAGTGGACCGTGACGCCGGAGTCTGCGGTGGAGAAAGCCATCAGCGGCGTCTCTGAGATGGTCGGGGGGAAGTCGATGGAGGAGCTAGAGCATTGGAGGGACGAGAGGCTGGTCGAGCTTCTGAGGCTCCTTTGGCTGAGATGATGACAACCATCTTTTTAGGTCCTCTCTCCAACTTAGGTATGGTGACTTGGTTTGGGTAAGATCAAGACAGCAGAGATCTTGATCCGGGGTGACATCATCGAGCGGAACATCATCCTGAAGCTGGCGAACAGGCTGAAGGATTCGAAGCTGCGGGCTGACTTCAGCAGCAGCATCTGCGCCCCTCCATTCCTGAAGGCGGTGGAGAAGCACTACCCGAGCCTCGCAGTACTCTACGTCACCGTCGACATCGAAGACCTCTTCCAATTCAAGGCCCTCATCGAGAGCCTCTGCTGCGAGGAAGAGTGCAGCATCCTCTCATTCACCGAGCTATGAGCAGGGGTCTCCGTTGGATGCTCGGAGGAGGGGTGTCGTCCTCGCCGCCGTGGCTGCAATCACCTTAGCAGCATTCTACGCCTCATCCTCTTCCCTTGGCTTCGAGGAAAGGTCTGCCCTCGTTGTACTCGTGGTTGCTGCGGGACTGTGGACGACGGAGGCCGTTCCCCTCGCAGCCACAGCCATCCTCATACCGCTGCTCCAGTCCCTACTCGGCGTCCAGCCCTTCACAGCAGCGCTCCAACCCTTCTTCGACCCCATCGTCATGCTGCTCCTCGGGGGATTCCTACTGGCCGTCTCGGTCGAGAAGAACGACCTCGACGAGTTCTTCGCCTACCAGATCGTCTCAAGGGCGAGGGCTGACGCCAGGGTGGTAGTCCTCGTCATCATGCTGACGACGGCCTTCCTCTCCATGTGGATCAGCAACACCGCGTCCACGGCGCTGATGTTGACGATGGCTTTGAAGCTGACGGAGGGGGTAAGAGACGAAAAGGGGAACTTCTCCAAGGTCGTCGTCCTCAGCATCGCCTACTCGTCTACGGCTGGAGGCCTCGGCACCCTGGTGGGGACGACGACGTGCGCCATGGCCGCGGGATTCCTAAAGGACCTCGTCGGCTAC
>CAZRAV010000156.1:0-2427 GCA_964598175.1 uncultured Candidatus Bathyarchaeia archaeon
CAGATACGAGGCGACTTTTTCGTCATACCCAAGGAGGCCATAGCCGACCTCGAAAAGATGATGAGTGGCGCGAAGCTGGACGAAGAGGCAGTCTCGGAGACCGTCAAACGCTTCTACATGGAGACGGGAGCGCAGACACCGGGCCTCGGACACCAAGACTACACGGCGGCCGTGATGAAGATCAAGGAGCTAATCTGAAACCTTCCAGGTTTATTTAGCCTCAAAGGCGCGCTAAGCGATCAATTTTGGAAAACCAACTCCAATGTTCAGGCCGACCTTAAAAGATGGCTCCCAACTCCTCAGTCATCCGAACTTAGGCAACACTATACGCCGAGGCCACCCACGTAGAAGGAGGATTCCCATCAGGCAGCTGATATCTCTTCCCTGCTTTTGACCAGTCGCTCTAAGGCGAGGGCATGGGCGTGTGCCTTCGCCACGAGCTCCTTCACCGTCTCTGGCGAGATGTACCCGGCCTCCAGGGCGACTTTCCTAGCGTTTTGAGCTGCCAGAGCCAGGAGCGAAGGCACGGTCTGAGCCGTCGGGTAGGCCGACTTCAGCGCCACCTGGAAGGCTTCGGCGTGTGCCTTCTTTAGCTGCTCCGTGTAGGCGTCGAGGTCGAGGATGAGTTCCTCCCGGGGGATGGTCATCCCATGCTCGTAGACTGCCTTGATCTCGAGTCCCATCTCTGCCATCCTCATCCCCATGCGGGCGAGAACTTCGGCGAGTTCCCGTGATATTATGTCGCCTGACTTCGCGACCTCTGTGTCCTGCACTATCCAGATGTTGCCGCCTTCGATCCGGGTCCGAACGCCGAGCCCTCCGAACTGGCTGAGAATGGGCCCCGGTGACAGCCCCGTATTCCCCGCGGGGATGACGATGGAGTCCAGGGCGGTGTCCCCTGGCTTTGCGAAGACGTTAACCTTGTTACGGTGTAGCATCATGGCCAGCTTGAAGGGGTTACCGTTGGAGAAGATGAAGATGTTCGACCCGGTGATCTTATCCAGGAACTCCTCTATGCCCTTAAGGTCCGCTTTCTCCATCGCTATCTGCATGAGGGTGTTCTTGATGCACTTGATGGCGAGCTGGCCGCGGAGCTGCTTCCTGAGGTCCTGGAGCATGCCGCTCCCAACCTTGTGAAGGTCAGCCGCCCCGATGATCTCATACTCTTTGAGGAGGTTGATGGTGGAGTCGACGATTCTCAGCTTCTCCTCCGGGACCTGCGACACTTCCCTCACCTCAGAGGATCTCCACGGCCGGCCCCATGGTCAACTTCAGGTAGATGGACCTGATGTTCCCCATGCCCCTCTTCAGAACTCCTGTTAGACTTGAGAGGACGTTCTCCACGTTCTCGGCGACCTTCTCGTCCTCCATCCCCTCCTTGCCGACGATGCAATGCAGGAGGGGCTTGTCACGGCTGCGTAGGATGACGACTCTCCTCTCTCGTTCAATGATGGCGTCGATGGCGGCTTGTGGTGGGACTGGCGTGGGCATCTTCCCCTTTGGGCCGAGGATGGGGCCGACGACGCGGCCGACCGTCGGCATCAGAGGCGCCTCGGCTATGAATATGTCGAAATCCTTCAGCCGCTTCTTGGTCGCCTTCCTGTCAGAAGCCATCTCTTGGAGCTCGGAGGGCTCGATGACGGCTTCAACTCCGGCCCGTCGGGCCCTGAGGGCGAGGTCACCAGACGCGAACACAAGCACCCTTTGGCTTCCAACGCCGTTGGGGAGGTGGACGCGGAGGTTGACCCTGTTCTCAGGCCTCCTCATGTCGAGCTCCCTCAGGTTCACAGTCAGATCTATCGACTGCTCGAAACCCCTCTGGGGTGCCTCATCCCTCGCCTTCACGAGGGCGTCGATGATCTTCTCCCTGGGGATCGACATTTCTGAACCTCCCTCTTCTCCCTCAAGACTGAATATAAAACTTTAGGCAGCCTCAGCGAGAATCTCGTCGTAGGAGCCGGCTTCTATGAGGGCCTGGACCTCCTTGGCTGGCTTGCCATCGACTGTGACCCCCATACTGAGGCAGCTGCCGAGGACTTCCTTCACCGCCGACCTCAGCGTCGCACCGAGCAGCCCCTCCCTCTTCCTCCTCGCGATCTCAACAAGCTGGTCGAAGGGGAGGTCTCCGACGTATTCCGTGTTCGGCGTCGGGGATCCCTTGGCGATTTCAAGGGTCTGCGTCACTAGGGCGTAGGTCGAGAGCATGCCGACGTTGACGGTGAACTCCTTCGTGTCGGTGTCGAGGGTGACATCCACCGGCACCTTCGTCCCCTTGTACTCGGCGGTCAGCTCGTTTATCTTGTTGACCACGGCCATGATGTTGATGCCGAGGGGGCCAAGCGCAGGGCCTATGGGCGGCCCGCCCGTAGCCTCTCCGCCGCTGACGATGAAGTTGAACGTCTTCTGAACCATGGGTTAGACCCCTTT
>CAZRAV010000157.1:0-2402 GCA_964598175.1 uncultured Candidatus Bathyarchaeia archaeon
AGTCGTGACTGGGATATGGCGTCGGAAAAGGGTCGGAGCCTATGGCGGGGGAACATAGGGGTCATGATGGTCACGTCGGGGATATGGACCTTCGGCGGCCAGATGACGTGGCCCTTCTGGTCGCTGTACGTCATCCACCTCGGCGGCAGCTACTTCCACATCGGGCTGCTCGCGGCCATCGGCTCCGTGGTCAGCATCATCCCCGCCCTCTTCGGCGGATATCTAGCCGACACCATCGGTCGGAAGCGGATGGTCTCCGCCTTGAGCTTCATCCTATCGATCGATGTTCTCATCTGGTTTGCAGCACCTAGTTGGCACTGGCTGATGCTAGCCACGGTTCTAGAGGCCGTCGCCGCGGGGCTCCGAGGGCCCGCGTTCAACGCCATTATAGCTGACTCGACCATCGCCGACAGTCGCGCCGAGAGCTACGCTCTCACCCACATCGTTCCGCCGATCTTTGGTATCTTCTCACCCTACATCATAGGCGTCTACATGGACAGGCTCGGCGTCGTGCCCGCCCAGAGGAACGCATACCTGGTGCTGTTCGCCGTATCGATGGCTGCCTCCCTCCTCCGATTCAGACTCCTCAGGGAGACACTGCCAGCCGAGGCGAGGGAACATGTCAAAGCCTCTAAGATCCTCGGCGAGACCTTCTCGGACATGAGGGAGACGGTAAAGGTGATGCCCAGGCAGCTGTGGGTGCTGACCTTGATAGGCGTCCTATTCGGCTTTGGCATAGCCGTCGGCGGCCTCTACTGGGTCACCTACGCCACCGAGGACGTGATACACCTGACCAACGCCCAGTGGGGTCTCATCTCGACCTCAAACATGCTCGTCAGCACCGTCGTCAGCCTCCCCTTCGCCAAGCTTGCCGACAGGAAGGGTAGACTCAAGCTGGTGCTGCCGTCAATGCTGCTTACCCCGCTAGCTATCGTCGCCTTTGTCTACAGCAGGAGCTTCCCCCAGACGTTCGCCGTCGGCGTCACAACCACGGTCCTTGGAAGCATGGGCGCGTCTGCCAGCCAAGCCCTCTTCACCGACCACTCGCCGCGAGAGCACAGGGGGAGAATCAACGCCCTCTGGAGTGTCGTCGGCACCATGCAGGCCTTCACCATCAGAGGCATGGCCGGGTCAGCCCTGGGTGCCGTCGGCAATCTCTTTGGCGGATTCCTCTATGGGAATGTCTCGAAGGCATCACCACTGCTTCTGGAAGCTGGCATGGTCGCCGGCGCGGCTGTCGTGGGCGTGCTATTCCTGAAGGAGCCCGAGGAACGAGCCGAGTAGCCAAACCCCTTAAACAACCACCGGCCCAGTCCTAACCGATGGAGGCGCGCATCGACTTCTACAGAGTCCTCCGAGAACTCATCGACCAGATACCCGAGGACATGGTCTCCACACCTCTTGATCTGGCTCGCGCTCTCGGTGATGGACGCGCATCCAAGGCGGTCTCAGAAGCCCTCCAACGCGAAGAGATGCGGAGCGCAGCAGAGAAGGTTGTGGCGAAACCCGCCCACGATGTGGATATGTTCCGCGAGTTCAAGTCGGATCGGCCACTGAGGCGGCTGGCCGAACTCCAGGAGGCGATGTCGAAGCTAGTCATACAGGAAGATAGACTCGGAACCATGGAACTGGTTGGGGGCGTGGATGCCGCCTACAGGGGGGATGAAGCCTACTCTGTCTGCGTTGTCCTGGATGGTCGGCTCCGTGTTGTGAAGTCAGCTTCGGTCAGTGTAGGTGTCCAGTTCCCTTACATCCCTGGATACCTCTCGTTCAGGGAGGCTCCCGCAGTGGAGGCCGCCGTCGGACGCGTCTCAGGCTTCGATGTGCTGCTTGTGAACGGGCATGGAGTGGCTCATCCGCGGGGGTGCGGCCTCGCGACCCATGTCGGCCTCGACTTGGGGTTGGCCACCATCGGCGTCGCCAGGAGGCGGCTGGCAGGGAGGGTCGGTGAGACGGTGGACAACTGGGCGCCTCTCCTCTACAAGGGTGGCGTCGTGGGTGCGAGGCTGACAGTGGATGGCCGCTCTCCGGTCTACGTCTCCGTCGGCCACAACATCTCACTCGAAACCAGCGTGAAGATAGTGCGGAGGATAACGAAAGGCGGCCGCCTCCCAGAGCCCCTCAGGATGGCGCACAAAGCGGCGGAGGAGCTTATGCGTCGAGGCGTCTCCGACTCTGCCTCGCTTTGATGCGGCTGAGGCGCATGGAGTTGAGTATCACTGCTAGGCTCAGCCCCATGTCTCCGACGGCGACGGCGAGCCAGAGGCTGACGATGCCGGGGAAGGCGAGGGCTGCGACAGCCACTTTGACGAGGATGGAGGCGGCGATGTTCTCCCTTATCCTACCCATGGCGGCCTTGCTGATATCGACGAGGTAGGGTATGCGACCGAGCTCGTCCTCCA
>CAZRAV010000158.1:0-2376 GCA_964598175.1 uncultured Candidatus Bathyarchaeia archaeon
TCTTGCCCCGGGGGATGACGCCGAACCGTTCGGCGATGAACTTCATCTTGTATCCAAAGGGGAAGCGGGCGTCCATGTACTCCCTGAGGCGTTTCTCCACCTCGTCTTCGGAGAGGTTGAAGAGCCAGCCACCAATGTTCTCAAGGTCGAACTTGTCAAGCCTTCTCGGTGCCTCGACGAGGATGCGGTAAGGGTCGTTCCACCAACTGTAGATCAGGTCGTGCTCCGAGAGGATCGCGTCGAAGACGCATCCCAGCGTCCTGTTCACCCTCTCGCCGAAGGTGCTGTGGACGACCAGATACATGTCATAGGCCTCGAGCAGAATCCGCTGCTTCGTCGGCAACGGGAATCCCAGGCTGAGGTGGGCCTCGACCTCGTCGGCGGCCGCTTTCACGGTCGACTCATCCGCTTCGAGCCGCCGGGACAGTGCCTCGACGGCCTTCTCCTTCGAGCCTAGCCTAGATATCTCCTCAGCTATGGCCTCTCGCAGGTCGCCCACTTCTTCGGCGACGACTTTCGGGACGGGTATCAGCTCGCCGTCCCAGCCGGGGAGGGCCCCGAGGGGGTCATCGGAGGGGATGACATGTAGGACGCCTCGGTCCTCGTCGATCTGGAGTATCCTCCACACCCTGCCCCGCAGGATGACATTGAGGCCCACCCGGGCTCGGAGGGTCCAGAACTCGTCTCCCACAGTGCCGATGACCCTGTCGGTCACCACGTTGACGAACGGGTAACGCCGTTCGTCGTTGATCATGCCCAGGTTCACGTAGTAATACCTCCTACCCTTCTTCGTCCTCCTCAACATGTCTCTTTCCCTTGTGATCAGCCCTATCGAGGTGAGGAACTTGATGAACTCCTGGAACTCTTCCCGTTTCAGCCCCATGAAGGGATGGGCTTGGGTTACAGCGCTGTAGACCTCGTCCATTCCCATCTCATCCTCGTCGAGTGAGAGGCCGACTACCTGATGTGCGAGGACATCTAGGGGCTTGACGTGGATCTCTGTCTCCTCAAGTTCGCCTCGCCTCGCCTTCTCTGCGGCCACCATCGACTCCAGCGCGTCCTCCCCGTATGCCGCGAGGAGGACCCCTTCGGAGCGACGCCCGAGGCTGTGGCCTGACCGCCCGACGCGCTGGATGATGGTAGAGACCTGCCGTGGGCTCAGGTACTGGATGCAGAGATCGACATCGCCAACATCTATGCCGAGTTGCAGCGTCGAGGTGCAGACGATCCCCTTCAACTCGCCTGATTTGAAACGGTCTTCGACGAGGTGACGCTGCTCCCTCGACAGCGAGCCGTGGTGGACTTCGATGAGAGGGTCGACCTTGCCCAGCCTGTGGCCTAGGCTCTCCGCTTGCCCCCTGCCCTGTACGAAGATGAGGGTCGATCTGTGCTTCTGGACAAGGTCCCGTATCCTCCTCAGTCGTGAGGCGGCCTGAGGTGTGGTGCTCAGTTCATCTGAGAGGTCGAAGTCCTCGTCAGTGGGCGTGGGATATTCGACACTGTACCTGAACGCCTTGTCTACCTCAACCTCGATGACTGAAACAGTGTGGATTCCACCGAGGAAGCGGGCGACCTCCTCGGGGTTGCCTACAGTGGCGGACAGCCCGATCCTCTGGAATGGCTCTGAGGTCGCCCTCTCGAGGCGCTCCAAGCCAAGAGTAAGCTGTGCGCCCCGCTTGGAGGCGGCGAGTTCGTGGATCTCGTCGACGATTACCCATCTGACTGCCCCGAGGTGCCTCCTCATCTCCCTCGAAGGGAGGATCGCCTGCAACGTCTCGGGCGTCGTGATCAGCATCTCCGGCGGCTTCGCTGCCTGCCTCCGCCGAGCCCTCTGGGATGTATCCCCATGCCTGATCTGGATGTCGATGTCCAGGTGGTCAGCCCAGAAGACGAGCCGCTCATGCATGTCCCTATTCAGGGCGCGGAGTGGAGTTATGTAGAGGATGCTTATGCCAGCCACCCTTTTTGGAGTTCGGAGAAAAATGTCGAAAACGGGTAGAAGAGCTGCCTCAGTCTTACCGCTCGCAGTGGGGGCCACCAGCAGGATGTTCTTACCTGACAGAATGGGGTCGATGGCTTTCTCTTGCGGTGGCGTTGGCTCCCTTATCCCAAGCTTCTTCAACCCTTCTAGGATCTTAGGGTTGAGACCTTCAAAGGTAGTAACAGACATCCCTTAGGACATCCTTGACCTGCGGGAGATTTAACCTTATTTCGGAGGGGGCGCCGCTAATTTAAACATACCTTATCAAAAGGGCTATGAAATTTGGATGGCCATCGAGAGATCCTTCCCTATCACTCGTGGAAATCTACGGTGCGAATCCTTAAGGCGTAACTTGCAGATCGAATACTGACCTTGTGATGAAAAAGATCTAGTAG
>CAZRAV010000159.1:0-2314 GCA_964598175.1 uncultured Candidatus Bathyarchaeia archaeon
TGGAGGTGGTGAACTAGTATGTAAGTGAATGCGAGCCCACCTATCACAGACCCCAGGGACTCGAAGACATATATCCTGCTAATCTGAACCGGTGCCTCTCCGGTGCCTCCTTCTCCGGAGTATAGCTTGCAGCCGAGTGTGAACTGGAAGCCGTGTAGCAAACAGAAGGGGAGCAGAGCGAGGAATGTGGAGTAGAAGGTGGGGAAGAGGCCTACCATCTCGCCCCTCTCCACCACCAGCCAGTCCCCCATCGACCGTACAAAGAGGATTTGGATCGGCAGGACGATGGAAGTTAGTATGATCGTGACAACGAGCCAGTTAAGCCTCCTCGTTGACCTGTCAGCGAGTCTACCCAACCCCCAGCTGCCAAGGGCTATACACAGAAGCCAGTTGACTAATATTATACCCAGGATAAACTCGTTACCGTAGAATATGGTCATGAACTCTCTTACTAACAACACCTGACTGATCGAGCAACTAAAACCCATCACAAGGAAGGTTAGAACAAGCCTCTTCAATTACCAGCTTTCTCCCCGAAGAGTTGACAGTCATCGATTTCTTATAGAAATCGACCTACATCATCCTCGATCTGCATCGATCCATAGATGGTTAAGTTTTTCGCGCGCGAAAGATGAATGTTCATGTAATTACCTACCCAACTTAGTTGATTCTCTCCTCACCTACGCCCCAATCCTCCTCATTATCAGACAGGGGGCACCGCTAACCTTAGACGATGAAAATATCTAATACCTAGGAGATATTGTAATGGACGGTGAGCTTCATGAGGGTACTTCAGCTCCACTGCTCCGAGTTCAGCTACCAAGTTCGGAAGGAGACACCAGTCGCCGAACAACCTCCGGAACCGAGGGAGGACCATCTCGAGGATGTCCTCGTCTGCCTTATCTGCTTCGAGAAGAAGGACGAGCCCAGGGTCGAGGAGCTCGTCGACAACCTCGTGGGGAACCTGAAGGTCGACACATCTCGGCTGGGGTGCAGTCGCGTCCTCCTATACCCCTATGCGCATCTGTCGAAGAGCCTCGGTTCCGCCCGACTGGCAAAGGGGTTCATGAGTAGGCTGAGGGAGAGCCTAGCGGAGGAGAGGATTGAGGTGTACAAGTCCCCCTTCGGCTGGTACAAGGCCTTCACCCTCAGCTGCATCGGACATCCCCTCTCCGAAGCCTACAGGGAGTTCTAGAGATAGCCGATCCTTGAGCACGTACGAGATCGAGAATGCAAAAAAACTGAGGAGTGTTAATCATAGGAGCTTAATTTTGGTTAGGATTTTCTTCAAGCAGATTGTCGATTTCTCGTTCAACCTTTTTCATTGCAGTATCATATTTCCCAAGTCTCTTAGTTCTCCTCATTTCTATCGATTCAAGTTCTCTCTGTCGTTCTTCGATCATCCTTGAGACTTCGACTGGCGCGGGGCCGCCCGTGCTCTTCCTCCTCTCGACGTTGACTCTCGGGTCGGTTGCTTCACGTACATCTTGTTCGGTCAGGTTCAGCTCCCTTTCTAGGACCTCCCGGCTTGCTTCTTGGATCAATTCGAGGGTGATCTCCGAACCCCTTATCTCCAGAGATAGGGCCTTCCTGACCACTCTACCCGTTATCTGATGGGCTGCCCTGAATGGGATGCCAGCTTTTCGCACCATCACATCGGCGAGTTCTGTGGCTATGATGAAGCTCCCCCTCATATTCTCCTCCATCCTTGCCCTCTTCACTTTCAGCGTGGAGACGATCCGCTCTGTGATGTCCAGCGTCTGCATGAGCTCCTCCACAGATTCATTCATGATCAAGTTCACCTCGTAAGTGTCGAAGTTGTGCCCCATGGGCAGACTCTTGAAAACCGTCATGGCCGCCATCAGCCTGCCTGTCTGGGTTGCAGTCCTCGCCCTCACGGTCTCCTGCAGCAGGGGATTCTTCTTCTGCGGCATTATGCTGCTCGTGCCGGCGAAGGCGTCGTCTAGTTCAACCATGGCAAACTCTTTCGTCGTCCATAGAAATATGTCCTCGTTCATCCTGTCCATCGTGTTCATCATCAGCGTCAGGTTGAAGATCAACTCCAGAAGATAGTCTCTGCTGGCCACACACTGGAGCGAGTTCTCCAAGACACCATCGAAGCCGAGAAGTTCAACCGTCCTATAGCGGTCAATCTTGTGTCCAGTCCCGGCGAGGGCCGCCGCCCCCAGGGTTGAGAGGTTAGTCCGCTTGAGGGTGTCCTCCAACCGTTCGAGATCGTGTTGAAGGAAGCCGCTGTAGGCCATCAGCCAGTGGGCGAAGGTGATCGGCTGGGCCTGTTGGAGATGAGTATACC
>CAZRAV010000160.1:0-2311 GCA_964598175.1 uncultured Candidatus Bathyarchaeia archaeon
AAAGAAAGAACCATCTACACACCAATTTTTTACAACCGGTAATATTGACACTTTTCGGACAATTGGAGAAAGACTTCTTGGAAAATCCATTGCGAACTTGAAACATGTTGATTTACAAGAACTAATTAGAGCGGTTAAATTGGATTGTTCTGCTGGTTAAATATTTAATATGATAAATCGTGCAGAGCTCTGTTGTTTCCCGCGCGCCCTTCATCCGTGGCGACTACAGGAACTTCGTCATCGTCGTTAATATGATCACCCGGGTCGTCAACGCCGAGCCCGGCCTGAAGACGGAGAAGGATCTGCGGGTGCCCCACGCGACGCCCAGGCTCATGAGAAAAGACATGGAATAAAAGAGAGCTTCCCCACTACACTACTTTTTCCTTAGGACCTTGCCGGCTAGGGCTCCTGTGCATCTGCCATTGTCGATGGCGACGACGCCGTTGACGATGACGTAGGGTATGCCGTCTGGGAGTTGGTGCGGATTCTGGTAGGTGGCGCGGTCGATGACGGTTTCCGGGTCGAAGATGGTGATGTCGGCCCACATGCCCGGCCTGAGTATGCCTCGGTCGAGGATACCGAACCGCTGGGCGGGGAAAGATGTCATCTTCCTGACGGCTTCCTCGAGCCGGAGCACCCCATAATTCCTAACATACCGGCCCAGGATTCTCGGATAGGTGCCGAAGTGCCTTGGATGAGGTTTCCCCATCGCGAAGGGCCCCTTGGATGCAACGCTGGAGGCGTCTGTGCCGACCATCCCTAGGGGATGTTTCATGATCCGCCGGACATCTTCCTCCTGCATGGCAAAGATCACCATCCCCGCTGTGCCCTCCTCCTCAAGGAGCAGCTTGTAGAGGGCGGTGAACTCGTCGGGGTCTCCGCGCATCCCCTTGATCTCCACCATGGTCTTGCCCTCCACCCTTTTGTTTTCCTCAGACCGCACGAAGGAGACCATTATATTCTCCCAGCCCAGGGCGCCGGCGAAGTTCTCCCAGCCTGGCAGCCCCGTCTCAATCTCCTTCCTCATGCGCTCTCTGTCCTCGGGGTTTCGTAGTCGTTCTAGAAGTTTCTCTATGCCGCCGTCGTGAGCCCACGGTGGGAGGAGCGTCACCAGCGATGTTGATCCTGCGCGATAGGGATATTGGTCGAAGGTGACATCGACGCCACGTCTCCGTGCCTCCTCCATCATCCTGAGAGTCTCGACGCTTTGACCCCAGACAGACTTGCCCGCGGCCTTGTGGTGTGAGATGTGCACGGGCAGCCCAGCACTCTCCCCTATCTCGATGGCCTCTGCCACAGCCTTGAGTAGTGTGGCCCCTTCGCCGCGGATATGTGAGTCGTAGACCCCTCCGTACTGGGCCGCAACTTTCGCGAGCTCCACTATCTCATCCATCGTTGCGTACATGCCGGTTGGATAGATTAAGCCCGTTGAGAGCCCGTATGCTCCGGCCTCCATCGCCTCCCTCGTCATATTCCTCATATCTTCTAACTCTGCCTCAGTAGGCGGTCGTGCATCGAAGCCCAAGACGGCGGTGCGGATGGTGCTGTGTCCGACATGGTGAGCGATGTTCGCGGCGACTCCGACTTCCTCCACCCGTTTGAGGTATTCGTCGAAGGTTGTCCACGTAATCTTGAACTCGACTTCAGGCGGCATGAATTTGGAGTACCTCTCCTCTAGGAACTCCCTCATCTCGGGGTCGATGGGCGCCGGGCTCCCACCGCACTGCCCAGCTACGACTGTCGTGATCCCTTGAGCAAGCGTGCTCTCCATCTGCGGATAGACAATTACCTTGCCGTCTGAGTGGCTGTGGGCGTCGATGAACCCCGGTCCGACGATGAGGCCGCTGGCGTCGATGACCCTGTTGGCTTCCACCTCGGCCAGTTTCCCTATCTCTGCTATCCTCCCGTTTTCGATGGCCACATCCCCACGATACCACGGGTTGCCGGCGCCATCTACTACCTTCCCACCCTTTATGATCAGGTCATAGGTCAATTAGATCCCTCACATTTTGGTGTTATACTATAGATTTATGTTCTCCCTCTGAAGCCTGGGCGGAGAAGCCCAAGCAGGTTTTAAAACTTTTATGCGGGATACGTGACTTCTGTTCTAAGCAGTATGTCTGAGGTAAATATCTCTGTTTTTGTCGAGAAGCAGATCGAGGCTGTAAGACGAGCTCTAGGCGGCGAGAAGGCTCTCATCGCCATCTCGGGAGGAGTCGACAGCACCGTCTCTGCGGTCATCACCCATCGCGCCATAGGGGACAACCTCGTCTGCGTCTTCATCGATGATAACTTCATGCGCCTCGGGGAG
>CAZRAV010000161.1:0-2310 GCA_964598175.1 uncultured Candidatus Bathyarchaeia archaeon
GGCCGCAGGTGTACCTGTCGCCGTGGTCGGCCATGAAGTAGCCCCTGCCGCACCGGTTGCAGAAGGGCAGCCTCCTCTTGAGCTTCCCGTCCTCTATGATGTACTGCCTGTGGATACCTTTCTCAGACACCTTTTACTCCACCTCCTTTGTTTCTTCAGCGGATGCCTGAGGCGGCTGGTTTCTCTCGATGATGTGCTTCGGCTCCACCTCTAGCGCCTGCGCGACGTCGTCGTAGACATGTGCGAGGCCGACGGTCTTGTGGGTCCCCGTCTTCGTCTCCATCCGCCTCACCCAGACCCTGTCGAGGTCTGCTTTCAGCATCGCAGACAGCTCCCGCCGCACGTCCACCCTTTTGGGCGTCGCTGCCTCGTCAATTTCGAAGGTCACCTCGGTCCGCTTAATAAGGGGGTTCGCCCTCGTCGAGGTCATCTCGATCTTCAACTCACGTCTCCTCCATCCTCTCCATGAAGCTTTCAGCCCACCTCTTCCGCTCCTCCGTCACCTCAACCACGACCATCCCCCGATGGGGCTGGCCGTATACGATGACCGATACCATGGGCATCAGGGCGATTAGAGGCAGGACTAGGAGGTCTTCCTCTCCCTCAACGATAACCGCCACTCTCTTTTTAAGCATTACCGCCTCCTCAAGCGCCCTCCACGTGTCCGCATCTATGGTGCCGGGAGGGTTACTGGTGTTGATCTCGGTCCTGTCTTTGAAGCTCAAGGGTTCAACTCTGACCCGCATCACCCTGTGGTCGACGACGATGATATCCGGCTCGACCCCCGCCTCCAGGAGGTTTTTAGACGAGACGTCGCCCACGGAGGCGAACATGGCGGGCTTCAGGCGGCGGAGCAGCTCAATGAGGCGAGCGATTATCTCACGGGGTTCCCCCTCCAGGAGGAGGCCGAGGGGCTCTTTCAACTCTCTCCGCATCCCCTGCGGGAGGGCGAGGCTCCTCCTGATGGGCCTTGAGCCGCCGCTAGCGAATCCTGAGGGCGTATCGGCCCTCCTTCTTGATATCTATCTTCTTGGCGAGCTGGGAGTTCTCGGGGTCGAGGACGACAAGGAGACCGGAGAAGTCGTCGCTGAGGTCCGTGCTCCTGCAGATGGGGCAAATGTTCTCCTCGGTGATAATCTTGCACGTCCTACAAGCCCTGGGGCTCATGTAAGCCTATGCCTCCTCTCGGACCGCCCTCGTCTCCTTGACCTCCTCCTCGATCCACTCGAGCTTGCCGAGGAAGGGCTGGCGGGCCGTCACCCCTATCTTCCCCGAGCTCCTGCCCCGGGGGAAGGAGACGGCGACGATCCTGACGCGGAAGACATCCCCCCTCTGGATGGTCCGGCCGCTCTCCTTTCCTAGGAGGACGCCCTGCTTCTCGTCGTAGGAGATGAAGTCGTCCATGAGCTGCGAGACGTGGAGGAGGGCGTCGACGGGGCCTATCCTGAGGAAGGTTCCGAAGTCCGCGACCTCGACGACCTCCCCCTCGATGACCTCCTGCAGCCGAGGGTAGAATGTGAGGATGGAGAAGGTTACGGGGTGGTGGGTGCCCCCGTCCCCGGGGAGGATCCGGCCGAAGGGGTTGACCTCAAGGTCGATGACGCTGATGACGTAGCCGAGCTCCTCATCCACAAGCCCCTCGTACTTGCTCCGCAACTCGTCGAGGGCCGCCTCGTCGAGGGGCTCGCCGAAGCGTGAAGGATCGATCCTTATCGTGTCATTGAGGGTGATGAGGTTGAACATCTCTCAGCCCGCCTCAACTAAACCCTGATCCCCAGATAAAAGCGTTTATGAGCGAGAAGGGCGCAGTCCGCTTCGGCTTCACGTCTCTATGAGCACCTCGAAGGAGTGGCGGCTGATGATCTCCCGCAAGTATTTCTTCCACTCATCGCCCACGGCGACGAGCACATAGATGCCCGAGACATCCGCTCTCTGGTTCTTGACGAGTCCGACCATAGCCTTCACCGTCTCGCCGGTCCTGACGACGTCGTCGATGATGAGGATGCTGTCCCTCCTCTTGATGGCGGTCCTCGGGACGTACAGGCTCTTCCTGATGGCCGAGCCCCGAGGGATGTACGTCTCCTCGACGAATTCGTTGATGCCGACCTCCTTCATCTCCTTCGCCACGATGAGGTCAACCTCGAGGAGATTGGCCACCAGGGAGGAGACGGGGATACCATCAACCGCTGCCGTCAACACCTTGGTCACCCGGCGGCCCGCGAACTTCTCCATCGCGTAGTTCGCCATTATCTTGAGCCACGTGATCTCAGAGACGAGGGGCGTGTTGTCGAAGTAGCCCTCCTCGTCGAA
>CAZRAV010000162.1:0-2300 GCA_964598175.1 uncultured Candidatus Bathyarchaeia archaeon
GCGACGCCCAGATGCCCGTCAGCGCCTGAACCAGAGTGGTCTTCCCGTGGTCGACGTGGCCGATGGTGCCGATGTTGATCTCCGGTTGACGGGGTAGCTTGACGATATCACATCGCCTCTGAGCCTGATGATCGTAGTTGCGGTGTCTTCTCTTAAATATGTATAGAAAACTACGAAGGTTTGCGTTTATAATTTGTATGAACATTCAATTTACGCTGGTTTCCGCTGATCTGAGAATTGATGGTGGGCTGTGTGGCGGGGGTTCTCCTCTATCTGGCTTTAAGGACCACCTTTTTCTACTTCTCAGCGACATAGAATGCGGTTAATAACTTCAAACGGTGGCTTAAACCTCGCTTTTTGCAAGTATTTGACTTAAATCTGCAGGAGGTTTTCAAGCTTTTCGAATCCGGGTGTTTTTACTGGGCATTCACTCTACCTTCCTCTCATTCGGAAAAATCCTTATGACAAGTAGCTTGATATAACGGTTTTTCAGGCATCTGCTTCACGTGTCTCTTCCAACCTCAAGAGAAACTCAGGCCAGGTGACCTCAGGATGGGGTATTTTCGTGACTACTCGGTGATAAAGAATTATATAAAGCGTGGTGGGGATAGCAATTTATTAGATGATGTTTATGACCGAGGACGATTCTGAAAGGGTCTCCATCGGGATTCCCCGCGGCCTCTACCAGAAGATCGAGGAGAAGATAGCTGGCACAAGCTTCTCCTCCGTTGAGGAGTATGTGGTCAGGAAGTTGGAAAGCGAGTTCCCCGCAGAGCCTGTCTACAGCAAGGAAGAGGAGGAGCTGATAAGGGAGAGGCTCCGCCGCCTTGGCTACATCGAGTGAGGCACAGAGATGTCGGCACCCCACGGTGGCAGGCTCATCGATAGCCTGATCCCGGAGGAAGATCGCACTCTAGCAGAGGAGGCAGCGGCTGAACTCGTCGCCATCCCTGTCTCCGATGAGGTGAGGAAGGACTTCGAGAGCATCGCCTACGGCATCTTCAGCCCCCTTGAAGGACCTCTTCTGAGGGACGACTACCTCTCCGTCCTGGAGAAGGGGAGGCTGTCGGACGACTTGCCTTGGACCTTCCCCATCGTCCTCGACGTCTCCGAGGAGGCAGTCTCAGGGATAATGGAGGGCGACGATGTCGCGGTCTCTTATGCGGGAGAGCCCTTCGCACTGCTCCACGTCGAGGAGAGATACGGCCTCGACAGGAAGGAGCACGCCCTGAGGGTGTTCAAGACGCTGGACGCTAAGCATCCTGGGGTCGCGAAGACGATGGAGATGGGGTCGGTCCTCCTAGGCGGCCGTATCGACCTTTTCAGGGAGACGCCGGGGAGGTTCCCCCGGTACCGGCTGAAGCCGAAGGAGACGAGGTTTCTGTTCAAGGCGCGGGGATGGCGAACAGTCGCTGGGTTCCAGACGCGGAACGCTCCCCACCTCGGCCACGAGTACGTTCAGAAGACGGCGCTGGCCTTCGTAGACGGCCTGTTTATCAACCCTCTTATCGGCAGGAAGAAGCAGGGTGACTTCAGGGACGATGTGATCATCGACGCCTACGAGGAACTCATGAGGCACTACTACCTGAGGGACGCCGCGGTCCTCGTCACCCTGGAGATGGAGATGAGGTACGCGGGGCCGAGGGAGGCCGTCTTCCACGCCATCGTCCGGAAGAACTTCGGCTGCACCCACTTCGTCGTCGGGAGGGACCACGCTGGCGTCGGCAACTTTTACGGCCCCTACGAGGCTCAAGAGAGGTTCGACGATTACCCCGACGTCGGCGTCACACCCCTCTTCTTCCGCAGCTTCTTCCACTGCCGGAAATGCGGTGGCGTCGAGAACGACAAGGTCTGCCCTCACGGCCCCGAGGACCACGTAGAGTTCAGCGGCACACGGATGCGGGAGCTCCTCATGCGGGGCGACCGGCCCTCAGGGGAGATGATGCGCCCAGAGGTGGTCGACGCCATCCTCAAACACCCAGAACCCTTCGTTAGGTGACTGGCTTGAGGAAGGCCCTGGTGATAGGCCTCGACTGCGCGGCCCCGGAGCTGATGTTCCACAGGTTCATCGACAGGCTGCCGAACATCCGCATGATGATCAGGCGGGGCGTCTACGGGGGACTGGAGAGCTGCGACCCACCCATCACGATACCGGCGTGGATGGTGATGGCGACGAGCAGATCGGCCGGCAGTCTCGGCCTTTATGGCTTCCGACACCGCAAGGAGAACTCTTACAACAACATCTGGATCGCATCGTCCCGTAGCGTCCACGAGAAGAAGAAGATCTGGGACCACGTCGC
>CAZRAV010000163.1:0-2284 GCA_964598175.1 uncultured Candidatus Bathyarchaeia archaeon
TGCCGGAGGCGATGGCGGGCCCAACCTCGGTCTCAGCCCTCATCCACGCCGCGACCATGGTGAAGGCCGGCGTATACCTGGTCGCCCGGATGTCTCCCGTGTTCTACCTGGGATATTGGGTGCACGGAATTCAGGAGGCTCAGGTGTACTTCATCACCATCGCATGCGTGGGCGCCTTCACGGCCTTCATGGCCGCCTCCCAAGCCCTGGTCTCGGTAGAGCTGAAGAAGATCCTCGCCTACTCAACCGTGAGCCAGATCGGCTACATGATGCTAGGCCTCGGAGTCTCGGGCCTCAGCGAGGGCGCCTATGTCGCCGGACTGACCAGCGGTGTCTTCCACTTGGCGAGCCACGCGCTGTTCAAGGCGGCGCTCTTCCTCTGCGCGGGCTCGGTCATCCACGCGGTCCATACCATCTACACCTTCAATATGGGCGGCCTGAAGAAGTACATGCCCATAACCCACGGCCTCATGCTCATCGCGACGCTCTCCCTCTCAGGCATCCCGCCCCTGAGCGGGTTCTGGAGCAAGGACTCCGTCTTCCTCGCCTGCCTCGTCGCGGGTACGCCCCTCTCGATGGCGCTACTGGCTGTCGGAGCCATAAGCGCCGCGATGACCTTCTTCTACAGCATAAGGTACATCAGCGTCACCTTCTACGGCCACCATAGCGAGTACATAGAGGAGATGGAGCACCACGGCCACCACCCCCACGAGGCCCCATCCGTGATGTGGGGGCCCATCGCCATCCTCGTTACCCTGGTGGTTGCCGTGGGCATCCTCGGCCTGATAGGAGTCTTCAATCCGCACTACTCGCCTGAGATCTTCATCGAGGAGCAGATCCACAACATGCTGCATCACATGCACATCCCGCTCCACGTTGAGCACATCGAGGTCTCGACGAAGTTGACGGCGGTGAGCACCTCGGCGGCGATGCTGCTCATAGGCGGCGTCCTCGGCTGGATCTTCTACCTGGCGCATAAGGTGGACTCTTGGGCCTTCGTCTCGGGGTCGAGGCTGCTGAAGGGCGTCCATACCTTCCTCTGGAACAGGTGGTACATGAACTCCACATACTACGCCATCTTCGTCGACGGCCTCCTCGACTTCAAGGAGGCGGTCTTCCGCACGTTGGAGAAGGGCCTCTTCGACAAGATAAGTGATGGCGTCGTCAGCCTCACCCTCTCCGTCAGGGACGCCCTGAACAGCTTCCCCGAGTTAGGGTTCTTCGACAAGATAAGCGACGGCGTCGTCGATCTCACCCTCGCGATCAGGGATGCGTTGTCCACCTTCCCAGAGACCAGCTTCTTCGACAAGATCAGTGGCGGTGTCAGCGACTTCTTCGTCTGGCTCGGTGTGGAGCTGTTCGGGAGCTTCGAGACGGAGGGGATCGACCGCGGCCTGAATGTGGGGATCCCTGCCGCCGCCACGGGTCTCTATCACAGGGTCAAGAAGATTCAGACGGGAGTCCTCAGCTACAACATAATTTATATAGTGTTCACTCTAGTTGTGTTGATCTTGATCTTCATGGTTTGGGGTGTATGAGATGGGTCAAATACCTCTGTCATTGGCCCAGGTCCTCCTGGTGCCGCTGGCCTTTGTGCCGATAGCCTACGCCGCAGGGCGTAAGATGGGAAAACAGGCCGGCTGGGTGGCCTGTATACCCCTGCTATACACGGTTCTGCTCCTAGGGAACACGGCCGTCAACATCATGGACGGCGGCTCTGTCAGAGAGAGCTACGTCTGGGCTCCAGAGGCGGGCCTCAGCTTCGGCCTGCTCGCAGACGGCCTCAGCATCTGGATTGTCTTGACGGTTGGCATCCTCTGCCTCCTCATCTCCATCTACTCCATGAACTACATGGAGCACAGCTTCCACGAGGCGCACGCCGGTGAGACCCATGGCGGGGAGCATGAGGTCGGAGAGCATGAGGGCGGGGTCCCGTACGCCAAGTCCTGGGCCGCCTACTACTCCCTCTACCTGATCTACGCCGTCGGGATGATGGGGACCGTGCTGGCGACGAATCTGATCCAGTTCTACCTCTTCTACGAGCTGATGCTTGTGCCCTCGTGGGCTCTGATCAACAACTACGGGTCGGGCGAGAAGGAGAGAATCGGGATGATGTACTTCCTCTGGACCCACGTCGGCGCCGTCATCCTACTGGTGGGAATCCTGTCAAGCTATTGGATCACTGGTAGCTTCGAGGTGGAAGCCCTGAATCTTGTGGTCGGAAGCCCGCTCGCGCCCTGGATCGTCTTCGCCATACTCATCGGCTTCTTCACGAAGATGGCGG
>CAZRAV010000164.1:0-2282 GCA_964598175.1 uncultured Candidatus Bathyarchaeia archaeon
GAGGTGATACTCCTTCGTCTCCTCCAGGGAGTCGCCGATGGTCTTGGAGTCCTTATGAGCCAAGGTCTACCGTATCTATCTCCGCGCTTGTGCTTTAAACCATTATTTACAATGCACGCGAAAGCCAATATGCTTAATATTTGAAATCTCGACTGATCCCAAAAGGTGCGAAGATAATGGTTGATCACACTATCGTGCACTTCGAGATTCCTGCTGACGACGTCGAGAAGCTTAGGAAGTTCTACAGTGAACTCTTCGGATGGAAGATAGAGAAGATGCCGGGGCCTATGGAGTACTGGACCATTGAGACAGTGCCCGTTGACGAGAAGGGGATGCCCGTCCGACCAGGGGTCAACGGAGGAATGATGAAGAGGCAGAAGCCTGTGGAAAAGCCAGTCAACTACATCGCCGTGGAGTCCGTAGATGAATACAGCAAGAAGATCGAGGAACTTGGCGGCAAGATCATCGCCCCAAAACAAGAGGTACCGGGAATAGGCTGGTGGGCTCTCGCCCTAGACCCTGACGATAACCATTTCGCCATATTCCAGAGCATGTAAGTATGCACTTTGAGTAGCTTACCACCCTTTTTTATTCATTAAGAAGACGCTATCGCGCACACCCAAAGCCCAAGTAGAGATGTATGGCTATATTAACCGATTGATATAGAAAGACTTTAAACCGTCTACCTCATTTCCTGAGTGGGACCCAAGATTTATCTTGGATCAAACGCCCATTCACCACCCGTCACGGAGAGAGTTTGAGGCATGAGCGAGGAGGAAGATAAGGGAAGCCCTGAGGAGATTACCGAGGAGTCGGTTGAGGAGCCGGTAGAGGAGTCTGAGAGGGCAACAGATGCCGAGTCCGAGGAGACTGAGGAGAATGTGATAGCGAAGGGCGACTTTGTCTTAGTCGAGATGACTGGCAGGGCGGAGGAGACCGGAGAGGTCTTCGACACCACCGATGAGGAGACGGCGAAGGATGCGGGCATCCACAGCGACGAAAGGGTCTACGGCCCGAAGATGGTGGTCGTCGGAGAGGGCTGGATCCTGAAGGGTCTCGACGACAGGCTGGAGGGGCTGAAGGTTGGGGAGACGGCGGATGTGGAGATACCCCCAGAGGAGGCCTTCGGCGTACGGGACCCCGAAAACATCAGGATGGTCCCTTTCAGGGTACTCAGGTCGAAGGGGCTCAACCCCGTCCTCGGTGCCCAAGTCGAGGTCGACAGCCGGTCGGCCATCGTCCGCAGCATAGGCGCGGGCAGGGTGCAGCTTGACTACAACCACCCGCTGGCGGGGAGGAAGATCCTCTACGAGGTCAAGGTGACGGAGCGATACGAAACGGATGAGGAGAAGATCAGGGCTCTCATCGGCAGGCGCTTCCTCGGCATCGACACCGACGAATTCGGCTTGAAGCTGCTCAAGAAGAAGGTCAGGATCACGGTGCCCGACGCGATCTTCTTCGCCGATAACATCCAGGTGGCGAAGCGCGGCGTCGCCCTCGACGTCCAGAGGTTCTTCCCCAACTTCGATGAAGTGGAGTACGTCGAGGTCATAAAGAGGAAGACCTGATCCCAGAGAGGGGCAGGGTGGACAGGACAGAGACTGTCGTCGTGGGCGCAGGGCCCGCCGGCCTCCTTGCCGCATGTGAGATCGCCTGCAGGGGCGTCGAGGTCAGGGTCGTCGAGGAGCACCCGGTCGTCGGGCAGCCAAACCACTGCGCCGGCCTCCTGAGCGTGGAGGGGCTCCGCCGACTGGGCGTGAAGCCCTCCAGCGATTTCGTGCAGCACGAGATCACCGGGGGCAAGATCTATTCGCCGAGCGGAGCCGCCATCGAGATCGCAGGGAATCGGACGCGAGCCTACGCCATCGACAGGGCCGCTTTCGACCGCTTCCTAGCTGAAGTTGCTGCGGGAGAAGGAGTCGAGGTCGAGACTCGTCGCCGGGTCAAGGACCTCTTGATCAACAACGGAAGGATTGAGGGAGTCCATGGCAGGGACTGGGAGATTCAGGCCCAGGTGGTCGTGGACGCCGAGGGGGCTGGCGCCCCCCTCGTCAGGGAAGTTGGCCTCTCCCCCCGCATGTTGGGGGCGTTGGCTGGGGTGAACGTGGAAGTCTCCGGCGTGGATGTGGAGCCCCATAAGGTCGAGGTCTGGCTGGGCAGCGACATCGCCCCCGGGCTTTTCGCCTGGGTCATCCCGTTGGGGGATGGAACCGCACGCTGTGGCCTCGCCTGTAGCTCTGGCGACGCGATTGAAAGGTTGAAGAGGTTTCTGGACAGGCGGT
>CAZRAV010000165.1:0-2266 GCA_964598175.1 uncultured Candidatus Bathyarchaeia archaeon
GCGGAACGAGAACATCTGGGTCATCACCAAGGACAACGAGGCCTACATGAACACCGGTAATCAGAGGAGCAGCGCCACACCCAAGTATGCGAGGACATCTACCACGCCGGTAGGGAGTCTGGTCAAGGGGAAGCAGGAGATGAAGAAGAACATACCCATGATCTTCGCCGCCCACGGCGTTCCCTACATCGCCACGGCGTCTGTCGGATACCCCGAGGACCTCATCGCCAAGATCAACTACGGAAAGACGGTGAAGGGCTTCAAGCTCCTAATAATCCAGACCCCCTGCCCGGTGGGGTGGCGCTTCGACTCGTCAAAGACCATAGAGATCGCCCGACTAAGCGTACAGTCAGGAATGTGGCCCCTCTACGAGATCATCGACGGCCAGAAGTTCAAGCTAACGTACAAGCCAAGGAAGCTAAAACCCGTCACAGAGTACCTGAAGGTACAGGCCAGGTTCAGGCATCTTACTGACGCGGAGATCGCCCAGATTCAGGAAGAGACGACTAAGAGATGGATCAAGCTCATGAAGGGCGACGAGATGGGCGAAGTAATCCTGTAAAGACGGTGTGCGCTCGTAGTTGTGGACATTTCTGGGATTTTCTCCCTGAGTGACTCCTCCCAATTTTCCTTATATAACTCATCTCATTCGAGCTTGTATATGCATATATTTTATTAGTGTTTGAAGCGCCCTGTCAGAGCTTTATTCTAGGCCATAGCGGCCTAGTACTCATTTTTCTACAGTAGCTCATTTTATAGACAGTTATTGTTAGTTTTTTCATGATTCCAATAGGTCGATGATCTGTTCGCGCGCATATTAAATGCCTCCGTGTAAAACCTATGGTAGGTGATGCGTTTGGTCCAATTGGCTGATATAAGCTGGACGGATGCAGAGGAGATCTTCAGGGAGACTGATGTGGTCCTCCTACCCGTGGGGAGCACGGAGCAGCATGGTCCCCACAACCCCCTGGGAACGGACCATCTCGTTGCGGCAGCCCTTAGCCGCGTCGTCGGAGAGAAGACGGGTGTTCCCGTCCTACCCGTCATACCCGTAGGAGTCTCTGAGCATCACAGACATTTTTCGGGAACTCTCTGGGTGCCTCCTCAAATCTTCAGGGACTATATCAAGGCCATGGCCCTCTGCGCAGTCAGCCACGGGGCTAGGAAGATACTGATCGTGAACGGTCACGGTGGAAATACCGCCGCCCTGATGGAGGTGGCCGGAGAGCTGAGACGCGAGCATAACATCTTCGCCGCGGTCCTCATCGCGTTCCCGCCCTCCATGAGGGGGCACGCAGGCGCAGGTGAGACCAGCGTCAACCTCTACTTCCACAAGGACCTCGTGAAGATGGAGCGGGCCGTCGATACGAAGCAGAAGGAGAAGCTTGGATCCCTTAAGATAGAAGGGTTTAATCGCATCGGGCCAGCCCAGTTCGCCTGGGACACCATCGATCTCACTGATACAGGGGTCTTGGGGGATGCGGGAGAGATGATCATGTCGACGACCGCGTCCGAGGAGGAGGGGCGGAGGCTAATGGAGCACTTTATTCAAGAGGTCGTCGAATTCGTAGAGGAGTTGAAGAATGCGAGCGTTGAGCAGCTGCTATGCAAACCCCACAAATAGAAACGAGGATTCTGATTATCTCGTTCTCTCATCCAAGAGACTGAACCTTCATAAGCCTAAAGTAAGATAAAATATAGGATCTGGAATGTTCTCAGAAAGCCATTGTCACCTCCGAGGTCTCTCCGATGATGCCATCGAAAGAGCCGAGAAGGCTGGCGTCGAACTCGTGTTGACAGCAGGCATAGATCTTGCCTCTTCGGAGCGGGCAGTCCTAACCGCCAGGAAATACCGTATCGTGAAGGCATGCGTTGGCATACATCCGTGGAACGCCGACCAGCACAGCGAAGAAGCACTGCGCAGAATCAAGGAGCTGGCAGCGGATGAAGAGGTCATCGCCATAAGCGAGATAGGGCTGGACTACGTGGGACGAAGGAACAGCGAAGGCCGATACGTGAATGAATACGTTGACAAGCGGATCCAGCGGACCGCGTACCGCGAGCAGCTCAGAATGGCGAGGGAGCTGGGCCTCCCAGTGCTTGTCCATGACAGGACGCCCGACCAGGAGGTTCTGGACATGCTTGAGGATGAGGGGAACGCCGAGGTCGGCGCTGCCATCCACGGCTTCTCCAAGGACCCCGTTTACGCCGAGAGATGTGTAGACATGGGCGTCTACCTCTCCATCGGCTCACGAGCCATCTCGGC
>CAZRAV010000166.1:0-2265 GCA_964598175.1 uncultured Candidatus Bathyarchaeia archaeon
CTCCATGGGCGAGAAGTTGGAGAAGCCGCTGGAGGAGGTTACCGATGAGGAGAGGGAGGCGAACCTCCGCTATCAGATGATGGATTCGGCCCTCCAGGTCCGGTGGATACCCGAGTTCGGCCTGAAGCGGGAGCTCGACTGGCTGCGGAACATGGACGACTGGATGATCTCGAAGAAGCGGTACTGGGGGTTGGCTCTCCCCATCTGGGTCTGCCCCGACTGCGGTTGGTTCGACGTCATCGGCGGTAGGGAGGAGCTGAGGGAGCGGGCCGTCGAGGGGTGGGCCGTCTTCGAGGGACGCAGCCCCCACAGGCCGTACATCGACGCCGTCAAGATCAGATGCGAGAAGTGCGGCGCTGAGGCGCCTCGGATCCCGGATGTAGGGAACCCCTGGCTCGACGCGGGGATCGTCGCCTTCTCCACCCTCCAGTATCGGACAGATAGCGACTACTGGGAGCGGTGGTTCCCCGCGGACTTCATCACAGAGAGCTACCTCGGCCAGTTCAGGAACTGGTTCTACTCGATGCTGGCGATGAGCACCATCCTGGAGCGGCGGACGCCCTTCGAGGTCTGCCTCGGCCACGGGATGGTCCTTGCCGAGGACGGCCAGCAGATGCACAAGAGCTGGGGGAACGCCATCGTGTTCGACGACGCCGCGAAGGCGATGGGCGCCGACGTGATGCGGTGGATGTACTGCACAACGAAGCCTGAGAACGACATGCTCTTCGGCTACACCGGGGCAGCGGAGGTGAAGCGGGGCTTCCTGATGCCCCTGCTCAACGTCCACAACTTCTTCGCCATCTACGCCGAGCTCGATGGCTGGACCCCCGAACAGAAGCCCCGGGAGCTCTCTGTCCTCGACAGGTGGATGCTCTCAAGGCTCAACAGGCTGGTGGAGAGGGTCACTGACGCCCTCGACGACTACGACGCCTACACGGCCACCTCGGAACTCTGGCACTTCGTCGACATCCTCTCCCGGTGGTACGTCCGAAGGAGCCGGCGGAGGTTCTGGAAGAGCGAAGCCGACGACGACAAGCGGGCCGGCTACTCGACCTTGTACGCATGCCTGAGGACTTTGGTGCTTCTGCTGGCACCCATCATGCCCTTCGTCTCTGAGGCCCTCTATCAGCGGCTCGTCCGAGGTGCCGAGCCCGACGCCCTCGAGAGCATCCACCTCAACGACTGGCCCACAACCGATCCCGGCCTCGTCGACGAGGAGCTGATGGCAGACATGGAGCTGGCGATGAAAGCGAGCAGCCTGGGACGGGCGGCCCGAAGCCAGAGTGGCATCAAGCTACGGCAGCCCCTGCAGGAGGCGGTGGTGGTCGCCGACGACGAATTCCTGAAACGCCTCAAGCGGCTCACAGACCTCATCAAGGACGAGCTGAACGTGAAGGAGCTGAGGCCGACCCCAGACCGAAGCGAGCTTCTACTGTACGAGGTGAGGCCCGTATCACGCCTACTCGGTATGAAACATGGCCACCTATTCCCGGGGATAGTGAAAGCGCTGTGGCTGCTTGATCAGACGGAGGCGGCGAGGCTGAAGGAGGGCGAGCCGGTCAGCATCGAGGTGGACGACACGTTTGTCGAGATTCTGCCCGAGGAGGTGGAGGTGGAGTCCGTCACCCTGCCCGGCTATTCGTCGGTGGAGGAGGGCGGACTGCTGGTCGGTGTCAGGACCGAGATCACGGAGGAGTTGGAGTATGAGGGTGTGGCCCGGGACATCGTGCGGAGGATCCAGGCGTTGAGGAAGGAGGCAGACTTCGACATCGACGACCACATAAAGACCTACTACTCAGGCGACGCAAAGGTAGAGACCGTCTTCGAGGCCGAGGGCGAATACATCGCCGCCGAGACCCTCTCTGATGTCCTCTCCATGGATGAGCCCCCGGAGGATGCCCACAGAGGCGAGTTCGAAATCGAAGGCCTTAAGCTGAAGCTGGGGCTCATCCTTTCCAAGCGCTGAAGTTGAGCGGGATCAAACACTCCAGCTGGGGAAGACCGCAATGAAATAGTCTGATCTTATATATTGGCATTGAAAAAAGGGGTTCTCAGTTTCTTCAGCGAGTTTTGGTTGCACATCGGCTCTGCGTCTAATATTCTTATTTTTCTTTTTTCCTTCCAATCTCCGTCAGTGCTTTTCTCAAGTAGTTAATGGTCTCATCCTGTGCTTTCAGTTGTTCTTCCAAGATGGCTTTTCTTTTTCTGAGCATCTCCAATTGCTCTTTCTTTTTGCTCATTCCATATACCTCACATTTTTATTTG
>CAZRAV010000167.1:0-2215 GCA_964598175.1 uncultured Candidatus Bathyarchaeia archaeon
GCGAGCCAGACGCATTCCCCAAAGGTTTCGGGCGCGACTCCCTCCCCGAGGGATACTAAGTCAGGACGGTAATCGTAGGTGATCTGGGATAGCCCGTCGTCCGGGTTGAGCTCGAAGACCTCGGGGCAGTTGGTGTGGCAGTTGCAGCAGGCTATGCAGCCCTCTCGGGGGTCGATGGTCACACGATATGTCAACAACCCTTCACAGAGTATTTTAGAGTCCACGGCTGTTTATATATTGATTCTGCATCCTTGGTTATCCGGCTGTTGAGATGTCCTCAGAGATCGTGCTCGACAGGGCCGTTGTCGAGTCGCTACGTGAAGAGTTCGGAGAGATCGTGATCCCAGCCTACAAATTCAGGAGGCTATTCTCTCAGACGAGGCAGGTCTTCTTCGACTGTGAGGACGAAGATACGGAGGCATGCCTCGACCGGGCCATCCACGGGAAAGACCACGCCTTCTTCACCGTCTTTTTTATCGTCAGAGATAAGGAGAGCGGCAGCCTGCGTGTTATGGACATCAGCTTTCCCAATATCGGAAAGGAGACTCTGGAACATTTCATCAAGCGGTATCACTCACAGCTCAAGCCTTCCAATATCATGGGGCTGGAGGCCAGCGGCAGGGAGTACGTAAAATACATTGGATGTAGCTACGAGGAATAGCAGACTAACCCTCAATCTGCTAGAATAGACTTTTCCTCCAACAGAAGGTAGTGAATAGTCCATCATCATAGGAAGAAATAAAATTAGTTTGCTTGTAAAATGAGATTGAAAGGCTGAACAGTATGAAAATAACTACACACAGCGACGGGTGTAAACGCTTGTTGGAATACTTAACGCTTGAACAGACCGAGACTCCACCCGATAAGCTTAGACGATTACTGGCAGAGCTATTCGAAGAGCCTGATTTCTCAAAATGGCTGGATGCCTATGCCTCCTTCGCACCCGACTTACATCGATCCATGTTCGATCTGATGCTAAATTTAGATAAACACGCGCACAATGAAGGCCCCCTAGCTTCTTCGAAAAACAGCGACTTGGATTCCTAAGGGTGCGAGAAGAAGGACGAGATCGTATGATGCAAAGGCTGGAAAGAGTCGAAGTATTAGATTATAATAGTCTGGAGAAATACCCAAAGATCCTGATGAGGAATCGATGGATAGCTAGATGTATGGGGAGGCCCGAGGGGGGCTTTAGGCAGATATCTTTAATAAGGACGGTCGATGGGCTGCGATCAACGTTTATATAGGGTTGTTCCGTTCCCTTTTGGAGAAATATGGTTTCGAAAACAGATGTCGCCAAGGCCCTCGAGGATGTGCGCCCTCACCTCCAGGCGGATGGAGGCGACGTGGAGCTGGTGGATGTCGTCGACGACGTCGTCAAGGTGAAGCTTAAGGGTGCCTGCGCCGGCTGCCCCATGTCGCAGATGACCGTCAAGTGGGGTGTGGAGAACTACCTGAAGAAGAAGGTGCCGGGCGTCAAGTCGGTGGAGGCCATCTGAGCCCCGAGGTGGGGTGGATGCTGCTCTCGGATGAGCTTGAGCGGGCGAAGGGCTACGGCGGCATCTTCGCCTTGGTCAAGAAGGCGGTGAAGAGGTCTCTCAGGGAGCACAGGGTAGGGCTCATGCTCTACCTCGGCAACCTCCCCCTCAGAGTGGGCGCCTTCCACCCCCTGGGGACGAACGACATCGTCGTCAACAGGCGGCTGCTGAACACAGCGGAGTCGGAGCTCAAGCAGAAGGCCTACATCTTCTCCTTACTCCTCCACGAGTACCTCCACAGCCTCGGCTACGCCGATGAACGGCAGGTCCGAGGCCTCACATACAAAGTGTGCGTGGAGAACTTCGGGAGGGAGCACCTAGTCGTCGAGGCCGCCATCACGGGCCCCTGGGTTAACCTCAGCCCGGAGGACCTCGAGGAGATAGCTGAGGACATGGAATTGGAGCTCGTCCGGGACTTCGAGCACATCGACATGGGATACATCATATAGCCTAATCGTCCGTCTTATCCAGGGTCTTCATCAACTTGGAAAAGGGTTAAACATCCCAGAGCCAAATAGGTACCCTGGTGATCTGTCTGACCCGAGTGAAAATCGATCCATTCGACTTCATCGTGGAGACGAACAGGCTGATGCGGGGAGGAGGGCTGTTCCTGGTCTCTGCAGGGAAGGATGGGAAGCCGAACGCGATGACCATCGGCTGGGGGCTGGTGGGCACGA
>CAZRAV010000168.1:0-2190 GCA_964598175.1 uncultured Candidatus Bathyarchaeia archaeon
ACGACAGAGAGGTGCCTGGCGGTTCTTGCCCCCGTCTCCTCCTGCTCGTCGAGCAGGATGATTTCGCCTACCTCGAAGAGGTTCTGTGGGTAGGGGTGGTGCTTGTTGATGCTGAGGACCTCCATCAGGCTGGGAAGCAGCCAGTTCCTGAGGACGGTGTACTCCTCCGTCTTCGGGTTCGCCGTCTCCGCCACCGATTCCTCGGGGAGGCTCATCATCTCGAAGAGATTTTGCTTGTTCGTCATCATGAACGTCATCGTCTCAAGGAAGCTGAAGCCGACGAGGAAGTTCCTCAGCTGCCTGCAGAAGACCTCTAGCTTGTCTTCGCCAGCGGGCGACGCGATCTCGGGGATCTCGGGGATGAATTTGTCGTAGCCGTATGCGATGGCCACATCTTCGACGAGGTCCATGGGGTGCATGATGTCCGTCCTGTAGCAAGGCACGAGCACCATGAGAGGGCTCCCCGGCTCTACGCCATAGCCCATCCGCTCTAGGTATGAGGCCGCCTGGCTGTCTGTCAGGTCGAGGCCTAGCAATCCATTCACGTAGTCCGTCTTCAGCTCCAATGTCCAGGGCGAGAGGTTGGGCGTCTCCACCACCCTATCCGGGTACCTGTTCTCTACCTTGTATATCTCGGCGCCCCTGTCTGCGAAGGTGGTGGCAAGGATGTTCAGTACCTCGTTCATCGCCTTCGTCTCCGTCGCTGTCACGTCGACGAAGATGCTGTCTGTCGCCTCGTCGATGCGGGTGTGCTCCGAATTGATGATAGGTGGCATGGAGAGAACCATCCCCTTCGCGTCCATCAGGATTGGGTACTCCCCCTTCCCCTCTAGGATCCAGGCGTACTCCCTCCCCTTCGGTAGCTCTTTCAGGATCTTGTCGCAGGTCATCTTGCGACGTTCGTCGAGGGGTCTGAAGCTGAAGTCGCCGGGGCGGGCGGTGTAGGTAACCGGGAACTCGATTGGCTCTAGGTCGTGGAGGCCTATGGAGACCTTCCGCCTCTTGCGGCAGTGGGTTATGTGGAGCTTCTCCTGCATCTGGATGATGGACCTGATGAGGGCATCGTCGAACTCGATCTGCTTGATGATGGCGGAGACGAAGTAGGGCCGCACCGGCTCGACTCTCTCATCTATGATCGCAGAGTAGTCCGAGTCTTTCACATCGTAGTGTCGTAGGCCGGTCCTCAGCCCTATGAAGGAGGCATAGGCCCGGGCGAGACCTTCGATGGAGAGCATATCTGGCCTGTTGGGGTCGACCTCGATAGAGAAGCCGTCCTCGGTTCTGCCTTTCCAGGCGACTCCCATCATCGGTAGCCTCTCTTCGATCTCAGCCAGTGAAATATCTTCACCCAATAAGTTGAGAAAATCCCCGAGGTTTACATCTATGACCGGCATCTTTTCACTCCACCCAGAGCTTCGCCTCCCTGAGGAGGCCAATGTCGTTGCCGTAGAGAACTCGTATGTCGTCGATGCCGTAGTGCCTCATCACGATCCTGTCGAAGCCTGGTCCCCAGGCGAGGACTGGGACATCCCTACCGAAGAGGGGTTTCACCACCTCGGGCCTGAACATTCCGGCGCCGAAGAGCTCCAGCCAAGACTGCTTCTCCTCGATCCAGACCTCAGCCTGCAGGGACATCTCTGTGTAAGGGAAGTATCCTGGCCTGAACCTGAACCGCTCCATGCCCATCCTCTCTAGGAACTCCTTCAGGTAGCCAAGCATGTTTCGAAATGTAACCTCCTCGCCTACGACAATGCCGTCAGTTTGGTAAAACTCCATGAGGTGTTTCCAGTCGAGGGTCTCGTTCCTGAAGCACCGACCGAAGGAGAAAAACTTCGCGGGCAGATCCTCATCCCTAAGCCTAGCTATGGTGTTTGCCGAGAGGCTGGTGGTATGGGTGCGGAGACAGCACCGACGGGCGAACTCCGGATCCCAATCGTACTGCCAGCCCGTTGAGCCGGTGGTCCAGCCGTTCTCATGGGTCTCCTTCACTCTCCGAACCAGTTCGGGGTCGGGGAGGCGCCCGTTCCACGGCGTCTTCATGTAGAAGGTGTCAGCGAGGTCGCGGGCGGGGTGGTCCTGGGGTTGGTAGAGGGCGTCGAAGTTCCAGAAGGCGAGCTCCAGTATCGGCCCCTTCATCTCCTTGAAGCCAAGCTCGACCCAGAAACGGCGGATGTAGTCGATGACCTGGCT
>CAZRAV010000169.1:0-2167 GCA_964598175.1 uncultured Candidatus Bathyarchaeia archaeon
GGCGCATCCAGATGGCCCTGCTCAAGGACCGTCGAGAGCGTCTCAAGCGGAGAATCAACGAGGTCAAGGTCGAGATCGACCGGGCGAGAAAGGACCTCAACGACGCGGAGGCCGAGGCTACTATAAGGGGGCCGCGGATCGACACGGGGCGGCCGGCGGACGAGATCCTCGGCGAGATCAGGAAGATCAGCGGCATCCTCCTGGGGCTGGCCGAAGTCTCCGACGAGGCCGAGGCGATGTACGACTCGTACTCCCGGACCTTCAGGGAGCTGCAGGAGCGGGTCGAGCAGGTCCGCGAGAGCAGGCGAGAGGTGATGGGGGAGATCGAGGAGCGGGCAAGGAGGTGGCTGGAGGTCACCCGGAACCTGCTAGACAACGTAAACAGCCGCTACCAGAGCCTCCTCGCGCGGCTCCAGGCGACGGGCGACGTGCGGCTCATCAACCCGATGGACATCGAGGAGGCTGGGCTGGATCTGTACATCGGCTTCAGCGGCGCCCAGCAGAGCAGGCTTGACCCGTACACCCACAGCGGCGGCGAGCGGAGCACCGCGGTGATGGCGTTCCTCCTCGCCCTGCAGCAGAACGTCCTGTCGCCGTTCAGGGCCATCGACGAGTTCGACCTCCACATGGACCCGAAGAACAGGGAGATCGTCTCGGAATTCATCGTCTCAACCTTGGAGGGAAGTGTTGACCAGTACCTGGTCATAACGCCGAGCCAGGTGACCTTCCAGGAGAAGGATGTCCACATCATCATGGTGCACAAGACCGAGGGCGCCTCCACCGTCAGGGTGGTGCAGTAGGATGAAGGCTGAGGATGCCCAGACGCAGCTGGAGAGCGTCATCAACCTGTGCAGGCTTGCCTCGGAGGGCGCTCTCGACCCGTTCGCCGTAGATATCGACTACGTCCTCTCCATCATCCGGAGATACTACCCCGACATCAGGTCTCTCGAGGAGTTCTGCCTCGACGCCTCGGCCATAATGGAGCTCTCGTCGGTCCTCGAGAAACAGAACGAGTGGATACAACACCAGTCCACCACCCTCTACAAGGACCCCTTCATGCTGAACCAACAGCTGATGAAGATGGACATAGGGGCGATCGCCGAAGCCCTCCTCAGGTCGTGGCACCCCATCGTGGAGCTGGAGCAGGTCTCCGCCATGACCCTCTCAGCCTCCCTCGGATACTGGGGCGACCTCCTCCCCTTAGACGAGCGCTGGGTCGAGTCCGAGATATGGGAGGTGGAGGCGGGCACTGCGACCCGGGGGGAGGCCGTCGAGCTCGGCATCCTCCTCGAGGAGGGATTCGCCGTCGCCCTCGAAGCCATGTGGGGGGAGCTGAAGGAGAGGGCGGGGGAGGAGGGTCGCATCGGCTACTGGGATTGGGTGGGAGCCGAGACCTATGAGGAGACCGTCCAGAGGGCCTTTATGACCTGCTTCCTCGTGGGATACGGATACGCCAACATTGAGATGGACAGGTTCGGCGAGCATATCGAGCTGACGCCCCTGGAGGAACCGAGGCCCCACCCTCGAGAAGCGAAGGTCTCCCTCCCCGTCATGGTCGACTACGAGGAGTGGAAAAGATGGCGAGAAGGCTGAAAAGGGCTGAGAAGGCCTATGCGAGGAAGGTGAAGCAGGCCATCCACCTCCTCTTCTTCAAGCACCACCGGCTTCCGGGGGTCCGAGGCTGGGAGCTGAGGCAGGGGCTGGGCCCCGAATGGCTAGAGGTGCTAGAAGTGCTCGACAGCCAGCTGAAGGCCCTCGACCTCCAGGTGAAGCGGGTCTTCGATGACCCAGAGCTGTACGTGGAGCCGACGAGGGCACAGCTCGCCGATGCTAGGTACTACATCACCCTCAGGGGGACGGTGAAACAGAGGACGGCGAAGACCATCGGCTGGAGGATCGACGACATAGCTGGCCTAGCCGTCGCCGTCGCCTACCTCATATCGAAGCAGGGGAAGGCCCTCCGAGGCGATGTGGAGAAGGTGCTGTCGGAGAAGCTCCCCGGCTGGAGGGCGAAGATGAACATCGACCGGTACATCGAGGAGGGATACCTCGGCGAGGACGAGGGAAGAGTCCTATATCTCAACTGGCGGAGCAGAGCCGAGATCGACCAGAAACAGCTCGTCGACCTACTTCTCAGCTTCAGAAGAGAGCCCGAATAAAGCCTCAT
>CAZRAV010000170.1:0-2155 GCA_964598175.1 uncultured Candidatus Bathyarchaeia archaeon
GCCTCACCGTCGGGGCGGCTACAGCGACCATCGAAGAACCGGGGGATGCGGAGAAGCTCGTCGACGAGATCGTCTCCAAGCTGAAGGAGATCGTAAAGTAGGATGTCCGACCGGTCCGAGATCCTCACCCCCGCGGTGGTCATCCAGATCCTCGGCAGGACGGGGCTGACCGGGGAGGTGATGCAGGTTAGGGTCCGGATAATGGAGGGACGGGACAAGGGCCGGATCATCACCAGAAATGTGAAGGGACCTGTCAGAATCGACGACATCCTCCTGCTCCGGGAGACGGAGAGAGAGGCGAGGAAGATCAGGTAGGTCCTGCGTATGCCTCAAACCTACGATTGCAGCTTCTGCAGGAGGCCCATCCCGCCCGGGACCGGCATCAACTTCGTCCGCAGAGACGGCCGAGTCCTACGGTTCTGCTCAAGCAAGTGCCGGAAGAGCATGCTCAAGCTGAAAAGGGATCCGAGGAAGTTCAAGTGGACGAAGGCCTACGTGAAACGCTGAACACCAGGAACGGTTAAAGCTCTGCGACGGCCACTAATGGAGGACTCCCCATGTATGAGGAGACGTTTGTACTTCTGAAGCCCGACGCACTTGAACGGCGGCTAGTCGGAAGGATCATCCAGAGTTACGAGGATGCGGGGCTGGAGATCCTCGACATCTGCTACCACCGGCGGGTCAGCAAGGATTTGATGAGACGACACTATCCTGACTCGATGGCTCTAGCCATCGGCAGGAAGGCCCAAGGGGCCATCGAGGGCATCACTGACCCCCAGGCCTACGGCCTCGAGGTCCTCGGGTGGCTCCATCGGTATGTGATGCGCGGCCCGGTCATCGCCCTCAAGATCGGCGGCGAAGACGCTGTCAAGACCGTCCGCAGTGTCACGGGCTTCACAGACCCGGCAACAGCAGAGAAGGGAACCCTACGAGGCGACTTTGGCATAGACTCTCTGAGGACGAGCACCGAAGAGGGGAGGGCATGCGAGAACCTGGTCCACGCCTCAGGTAACCTAGAGGAGGCAGAGGCCGAGCTCGCCCTCTGGTTCCCAGAATGAGGTTTATAAGAGATCTGCCTTTTCATCTGCCTGTTGGAGGACCGTCCCAGTGCTCTTGAACAATAGGCGTCTGAAACACTTCAGGTCAGGACAAGGCTCTCGATATTCTCCAGCTTGGCTCTGATCCATTTTTTGAGGCTGTCGATCTCATTAAGTTGTTTGATCCAAGCCTCCTTGTCGATGAAGTCCTCGATGGACTCCGCCACGAGCAGCTGCAGCACGTTGGGCTCCAGGGCGTCGAGCTCGACGGCCTCGTCCCCGTAGACTGCGACGAATCGAGGGGTGCGGGCGTCGCTCTTCTTCACGGGCATCGGTGGCAGCGAGTACTGGACGATCTGGTCGTCTGTAAGCGCGACCCTGCGGACCTTGAAGTCTCCCGCCCTGTATTTCGTCAGCCTCTCAGTCAGGTCGCGTTCGATGTCTATGCCGCTGGGGTCGAAGTCGCCGAAGTAGAGGACGACGGTAGGCTTCCCCTTCAGCCTGTTGCGAATGTATGAAGCCATCCTCTGGACGTAGGTGAAGCTCGGGTAGCCGCGGGTGGGGAAGGTGCGGACCGAGTACCTGTTGGCCACGTCGCTCACCAGCCGGCTGAGGGCGTCCTTCTCCAGGCTGACGACGACGTTGAAGTGCTGGTCGTCCCACATCGGCATGGTGAACCCCTTCCAGCTGTCATGGAGGCTCGCGATTTTCTGCTTGATGTACTCCTCCGCCGACCTGTAGCCAGCGTCCCCTCGGCCCAAGATCCTACGGCTTCTGTCCTCGAGGCAGTTGAGGGGGACATCCCTCTCCTCCCGGGCCTTCACCATGAACCTGCTCAGCCGCTTGTAGCTGTTGATGGTGTTCGGGAACAGGCGCCTCGACACAAGCCGATAGTAGAGCTGACGCAGCGTCAGCGCGGTGTCGTATTGTTTGAAGACCTCAAGGGAAGCCTTCACGACTTCATCGTAGCTCGGGAGACTCGACCTCATACACCTTAACCTTACGCGGTAAACACGTATATTTCCATCGCCTTCGGCCTAAAGGAGAGACAAGGGCTCTCGTCGGAACTTTCAATTTTTAGAAGGAGTGTCTGCATCGAGATGCTCGAAGGCTGCTTC
>CAZRAV010000171.1:0-2100 GCA_964598175.1 uncultured Candidatus Bathyarchaeia archaeon
CGACGCTGAACGCGAGGACCTCAATCCTGGCAGCGGCGAACCCGACCCTCGGCCGATACAACCCCTACCAGACCATCGCGCAGAACATCAACCTCCCCGTCACCATCCTGAGCCGCTTCGACCTCATCTTTGTCCTCAGAGACCAGCCCCAGGCTGACAGAGACACACGGATGGCGGAGCACATCCTCGCCCTTCACAGGGCAGCGGGGACGCCTCTAACGCCACCAATAGGCCCGATGCTCCTCAGGAAGTACATAGGATATGCGAGGCGCATCAGGCCAGTGATGACGGACGAGGTCGTCGAACGCTTCAAGGATTTCTACCTGAAGATGCGAACGGCGTCAGTAGAGGGCGGCGAGGCATCGGCGATCAGCATCACCCCAAGGCAGCTCGAGACACTGGTCAGGCTGGCCGAGGCAAGGGCGCGAGTCCACCTAAGAGAGGAGGCCACTGTCGAGGACGCGGAGGCGGTCATCGCCCTCATGCAGCGCAGCCTTGAGCAGGTCGGCATAGACGTAACCACGGGCGAGATCGACATCGACCTCATCATGACGGGGAAGCCCCGCAGCCTCCAGGTCCAGCTGCAGAAGGTTCTCAGCGTCATCACAGAGATGGAGCGGATAACGGGCGTCGTCAAGGACGACGACCTCTTCGACGCCCTCCTCGAGGACTACCAGATAAGCAGGGCCGACGCGGCGAAGCTCATAGGCGTCTTAATGAGAGATGGCACCATCTACTCGCCTAGACCAGGATACTACAAGAGGACATCCTAAGTCTCCCTATCAGCAATCTCCTGCATCGAGCTAAAAGGCTCAAGCAGAATCAGGATAAAAAAGGGAGATCGCGGGCACGGTTTAGTGAAGACCCGTTGCTTAGAGGCTGCTCGGCTTGGCGATTATCTCGCGGACCACGAGGTCGAAGAGGCTGCTCGAATTTGCAGGCTTGATGACGACGGCGGTGTCTGCGCCCCTGCCGGACCCCCCTATGGCAATGACATCCTTGTCCGCAGGGATGAGCCCCGCATCGGCAGCCATGGCCACGATCTCGACGCAGACTTTCATCCCCTGGCCGAAGAGCCTCAGCGTCTGAGCGATGACTGCGGCGGGCCCGACGGTGTCGAACTTCCTCCTCAAGGATCGGCTTATGCCTGCGAACGCGTGGCCCGTCGTCAAGATCCTGCCTCCGCCGCTACTGATCTTCTCCGCCGCCTCCTCTCCCAGCTCCTGTTTCCCCGGCTCCCTGAAGCCTGTGGAGTGGGTGACGATCACGACGTTGTACCCCTTGAAGGCTTCCACCGCCTTGACACCAGTTCCTCCACGGGTCGAAGCGACGACGATGTCCCTTATGCCGAGTTCGTCCGCCCGCTTCTTCGCCGCCTCAAGCGTCCTATCCGTGTTCCCTTCACCCGTTTCGGAGAAGTAGATGATGGACTTCTCAGAGGCCATACGATTTCACCTCCCAATAAGCGGCTCGGCCTGTAGATTAATATTCCGAACCCTTCAATAGGTAGTTGAAGGGCGGGCGCATTTGAGGGTCGCCGATCTCAACATCCCGGAGAATGTCAAGGAGATACTGCATAAACAGGGCTTTACCGAGCTCTATCCGCCGCAGGAGGACGCCCTGGAGACCGGCGTATTGGATGGAAAGAACCTAGTCCTCGCCAGTCCGACAGCCAGTGGCAAGACCCTTATCGCCGAGCTGTGTGCCCTTAAGCACGTCGTCGAGCGGGGCGGCAAGGTCCTCTATCTGACGCCCCTCAGGGCCTTAGCTTGGGAGAAGTACGAGACCTTCCAGGCGTACTCCGATGTGGAGCGGCGGGACGGACGCAAGATACGGATCGGCATAAGCACTGGCGACCTCGACAGCTCCACTCCATGGCTCGAGCCCTACGACATCGTCATAGCGACGAACGAGAAGTGCGACTCCCTCCTTCGGCATAGGGCCCCTTGGATGAGCGGGGTCTCCCTCGTCGTTGCGGACGAGATACACCTAATCGGCGGCGACCGGGGGCCAACCCTGGAGGTGGCCCTCGCCCGGCTCAGGCAGATGAAGCCCGACTTGCAGATCATCGCCCTCAGTGCGACCATCAGAAACGCCGAC
>CAZRAV010000172.1:0-2085 GCA_964598175.1 uncultured Candidatus Bathyarchaeia archaeon
GACCAAGCGGGCCCAATCTCTCACCCGAAGCCTCATCGACAAAGGCGTTGAGGTCAAGCCAATCATGTACAGACTCCACAAACCCTTCTGCCCGATTCTCAGCCGACTCCTAGTCGAGGCCGCGGAGGAGGCCGGGTTTCCGCGAGTCTTTCGACGCGGCGTCGTCGGTGTCTCAGAGGGGCCAAGGCTCGAGTCCCCATCCGAGATAAAGCTTCGTTACACCGACATAGGCATCGACGTCGTCACCATGAATCTCATCCCCGAGGTCTTCTTCGCCAGAGAAATCGGAGCCTGTTACGCGGCCCTCGATCTCGTCTCCAACTACGGCGAGGGTCTAGTCTCCATTGCATGGCAGGGACCCAAGGTTTTCCGGGAGTTCCGGGAGCGCTGGTGTAGACCTGCTGCCCAAGCCATCCTTGGAGCGCTCCGGGGGATGGATCCCGAGGACGAGAGCTGTGGCTGCACTGGCCACCGGTGGCGCGCCATAATTCAGTGAGTGTAGCATTTCCCCATAGCTTTGTTTCTGATGAAAAATCCCTCAACATAGTTACTTTCAGTATTAATAAGTCTCTGATATTTGTTATTTGAGAGGCTTGCGACTTTTTTCCTATTCTTTCTTGGCTATCGCTTGGGCTAGGACTCGCGAGAGCCGGGCGAATTGACGATGAGATAGCGAGTCTACCTCTCAGCCTACTACCTTTTTAATGATTCTGAGATGGTTCTCTCCCAGTATCTTCCTGATGTCTTCCTCGGGATAATCCCTGCGGATCAGCTCCCTCGTGATGTTGGGCATCTTGGACACGTCCTCGAGACCTTCCGGCGTCGCCCGGATGCCGTCGAAGTCTGATCCCAGTCCCACATGGTTGGGGCCCACCAGCTCCACGATGTGGTCGATGTGATCAACCACGCGCTCCACGGTCGCATCTGTCGGGTGGACGAAGGAGGGGGCGAAGTTCATCCCCATCACTCCTCCTCGATCCGCCAAGGCCTCGATCATCTCGTCTGTCATGTTCCTGGGGTGGTTGCACACCGCCCTGCTGTTCGAGTGTGAGGCCACGACGGGCTCCTTCGCGATGTCCATCAGGTCCCAGAAACTGGCGTCGCTGAGGTGGGAGACGTCGACGACGATGCCGAGACGGTCAAGCTCCTCCACCACTTGGACCCCTAGCTCTGATAGTCCGCCACCTGTGCGCGAGTCCGCAACGCCGTCTGCAAGGAGGTTTCTGAGGGAGTGGACCAGGCCGACCATCCTGACTCCCAGGCGGTAGAAAATCCGGAGGACGCCCAGGTCTCCTTCGATGACATCAGCCCCCTCGATGGAGAGTAAGGCAGCCACCTTCCCTTCATCGGCTGCACTCAGGATGTCCCCGTAAGAGGCGGCCAGAGTGATGGCTTCTTCATTCTTCTCGCATTCGGCGTAGAAGATGTCCAGCATGTGCATCGCTGTCCGCAGTGCGAATGGCGGCGTCCTGTCGCGGACGGAGGAGATAGCGAAGACCTGACAGTTGACTCCGCCCTCTAGAAGTCGGGGAATGTCGATGTGCCCAACATCTGCACGTCTACCCAACCCCAGCTCGGAGCGATTCTCCCACATGGAGTCGCGGGGTCTGGTGAAGATGGATGACAAGCACTTGAGGGTGTCACAGTGGGTGTCAACGACCAAGCAGCCCCTGTGAAGCTCCACGGCATACTCTTCCTGACTCAATGCCCTCACTAAAGGTTGCACGGTCCTTACAGGGCTTTAATTTTTATCGTTCGTGAGCATAGCCCTCAGCCATGGTCCAGATTGAGGGTTGCACTTGGCTCACAACTATTAAATAACGAGTGGCTCATCCTCTCGGCTAGGTTGAAAATCGGGATGAGGGCCGGTGTTTCCATGAGGATCGAGAGGTTCAGCCTCATCTCAGGGGCGAGGAGGGCCAGCGGCCTCGCTGTCATCATCGACGTCTTCAGGGCTTTCACCACCGCTGCCTACGTGATGGCGAACGGCGCCGAGCGCATCATCCCCATCGGCAGCCTCAAGGAGGCCTTCGAGCTAAAGCGGCTCCACCCGGACTGGTTGCTAATGGGCGAGCGGGATGGGAG
>CAZRAV010000173.1:0-2081 GCA_964598175.1 uncultured Candidatus Bathyarchaeia archaeon
AGTGGCTCATGATGCCGGCATGCAGGGCTGCAGCAGAATAGTCACCTTCATTAAGGAATCCCAAAGCTAAGTTGTATTCCGCCAGGGCGCGGTCAGCAGCCGAGTCGTCTGTCAAGCTCTCAGATGAGTCATAGTAGACATGGTGGAGGGCCGTGTCACCGATGCCTTGGGGATGGCCGGCGTTGTCTGGCAGCTCGGTGCCGAGCAGGTATTGTTCTCGATTCTCTGTGATCCACCAGCTATCGTAAGCTGGTAACAAACTTGCGGCGTGGAGGGCGATCCAGTCATGTGTGGCAAATCTGGGATCGTTGCCGGAGTCGGTGTAGCCTCCATTGGTCCATGCCCAGACAGGCGCTGAGAGTGTGGAGAGGAGGAACAGGGATGCGAAGATAGTTAAGACTATAATCTTTTTGCTTCTCATGATTGTCTCTTGAATGTTACAGTATTAAAAAACTATTTCCCGCGCGAAAGATATGTATGGTGACAATAATTCAAGAGTTAAGAAAAAGAACATGCTATACATTTCGCTCAAGGCATCGGCAAAACCAAGTGTCCCACATTACGACACCCGTTTCTGGATTGCCACAGTCCCTGGCGTGGAACAGGTATCGCAGCCGCCCAGCATATCCATCACACATCATCTAAGTATCGGCGCGTATCAACCATTGCTCCCATAAGGTAGAGCTCCTAAAATGGTGTAGCCTTCTCCATCCACTTATTTATATAACGGCTGCAATAACATCCTCCAGAACGCCAAAGGAGCATGCCAAAGGCTAAATCCAATGAGCGCGTCGAATACTGAGATTCAGGGGCTGGTCCGATGAGTGATAAACGTCTGCGGCTCGTGAGCGTCGGCGGGACCTTCGACGCTCTCCACAAGGGCCACTGGTTCCTGCTGGAGGAGGCCTTCAAGGTCGCAGGCAGGGTCATCATCGGCCTCAGCACCGACGATTTCGCCTGGGAGCTCCACAAGCCCCACCACATCGACTGCTACGAGAAGCGCCTAGGGGACCTGAAGAGATTCCTTGCCGAGCGAGACCTCATCCACAGGGCCGGGATCATTCCGCTGAAGGACCCCTACGGGCCAACCATCGACAGCTACGACATCGAGGGGATCGTCGTCAGCGAGGAGACCGAGCCCAGAGCTGAGGAGATCAACAGGCTGAGGGCTGCGAAAGGGAGGAGACCTCTCCTCATCTTCTGCATCAAGATGGTCCTCGCGGAAGACGGTAAGCCCATCTCCAGCACTCGAATCCGCAAACAAGAGGTCGATAGGTACGGCAAACTCATAGGCTGAAAACGAGCTGACCATAGATGAACGGATTCGACCAATATCTTAGACAGGTAGAGGACGACGATCACCAGATGCTCGAATTTCTGATGAAGCTTGTTCAGACGCCGAGCCTCTCCGGCGACGAGGGACAGCTTGCAGACCTTGTCGCAGAGGAGATGAAAAGCCTCGGCTACAAGGTCGAGATCGACGATATGGGCAGCGTCTTGGGAAGGCTCGGTGACGGCGACGGCAGGACCATCCTTTTCGACGGCCACATGGACCACGTTGACGCGGGCACTCGGGAGAGCTGGAGTCACGACCCTTACGCCGCTGAGGTGGTTGATGGCATTCTCTACGGACGCGGTTCCGTCGACATGAAGGGCGCCCTCGCGGCGATGGTCTACGGCTGCGCGGCCACCCGGATTAGAGGCGAAATCCTTGTTGCCTGCGTCGTTCACGAGGAGACCAACGAGGGGGTCGCCACGAGGAAGCTCATCGAGGATGGGGGCCTGAGGCTTGACGCCTGCGTCCTCGGAGAGCCGACGGACCTCTCCATCAGCATAGGGCAGCGGGGACGGTGCGTCTTCAGGTTCACAACCCGCGGCGTCACGAGCCACGCGAGCATGCCGGAGCTCGGCAGGAACGCCCTCTACGAGATGACTCCCATCGTTGACAGCATAAAGAAGGCAAGCCGCTACCTTCCAAGCCATCCCTTCCTCGGCAAAGGCTCCATGACAGTCACGAACATCACCTTAAACGAGCATTGGCATTGTCCCATTTGGTCCCGCTCGAGGAACAAATATGGGTA
>CAZRAV010000174.1:0-1949 GCA_964598175.1 uncultured Candidatus Bathyarchaeia archaeon
CGGGCCTTGTGGTCGGCTTCGACCACCTTCACGTCGCCCGCTATCTTCACCGCCCTTCCCTCTCTCCGGATGGCTGGCGGCGCCTCCATGTACAGCCACTCACTGGAGGTGTGCTTCGGCTCGACCTCCTCGTGGTAGATCCTCCATTCCTCCTCGGTAGGCTCCTGTCTCACCAGCTCTATGTTGAGGAGTTCTTGGAAGACAGTAATGTACGTCTGCTTCACCACTTCCGCTGAGGGCGGCTTCCCGAGCTCCCGTCTGAGGTTGGAGACCCAGTCCTTCATGCTCTTCGCCATCTTGTCCCTGAACTTCTCATCCGGGACCTTCAGAACCCTAGCCATCATCTCGTAGTCCAAGTCGAGGATTACGTTTCCCACGAGGATAGACGCCGACTCGTGCATTCCTGCGCCGTTCCCCGAGATCTTCCGGACGCCGACCACGACGTCGTTGAGGGGCTTGAACTCAGCCTCGACGCCCATCCTCCTGTACGTCTCGACGGTGACGGCGAGGAGCCTCTCGAACATCCCCTCAACGTCGCGCGGTACCGCTGGGCTATCCTTCGCGATGATCTGGTAGAAAACCTGGTCGCCATCCAAGTAGGTAGCTCCGCCGCCCTGGCTTCGCCTAATGACGGGCAGCCCCCTCTCCCTGCAGAAGTCCAGGTCGATCTCCCTCTCTAAGTCTTGATGGTATCCAAGGCAGACGTAGGCGCTGCCCGGTTGGAGCATGATCAAGGTGTTCGGGGCCTCGCCTCTATGAAGCACCTCGGCGACCGCCTCGTAGAAGGTCTGTGCTACGAGGGGTTCAGGGCTACCTAGGTCTATGAGACGCCAGCGCTCCATGGATGCCTCAGCCGTAAAAAGGATGTTTCGCGCTCAGACGCCGTGCTTGGCCTTCTCTTCCCTAAGCCAGGTCTTCAACTTCTCCTGGTCGGAGCCCTTGACGAGGTCCTTGAGTTCCGTCTCCAGGTCCGTCGCACCGATGACAGCGATCCAGCCCCTCCCATATGGGTCCTCGTTGATGAGGGACGGCTTCTTCATAACCTCATCGTTGAGTTCCACGATCTCGCCCGAGACGGGGGCCTTCAGCGGTCCGACCCACTTTCCGCTCTCCACCGTGCCAAGGGTCTTCCCAGCCTTGAGGGAGCGCCCCACCCGGCGGGTGTTCAGGTTGACGAGCTTCCCCGCCGCCTCCTGAGCCCAGTCGTTGTAGCCGACCCGGGCCTTCCCTTCCTCCACCTTTACCCACATGTGATCCCTGTGGTAATACAGGTCCTCCGGGAAATCATTCCCATCGATCTTGACCATGCTTCACACCTATACACCTAACAGATACTCGCCGACTTTTTATTAACCCTTATGATCGTTGCTGGAACATTCTCGTGCATGACTCTATGAAAGGCTTTATATGTTTCGGACTGAGGAAATTGTTGAGATATGACATTTACTATATTTCATACAGCTTTCATGGTAAGATGAAGTTCTATGATGCCAGAAAAACTTAAAAAAGATCTCTCGACCATCGTCGGAGAAAATAATGTTACCGACAGCCTATTCGAGAGAAGACTTTACGATCATGATATAGCCCCCCTCCCCACGGAGATCTCTATATTATTCAAAACCGTCCCGGATGTAGTCGTCAAGCCCAAAAATGTCGAAGAGGTCTCACAGATCGTCAAATACGCGAATTCAAATAAAGTCCCCATCGTCCCAAGAGGAGCCTCCTCGTGGGGATATGGCGGTACCATACCGACGAATGGCGGCATCGTTCTCGAACTGACCGGGCTAAAAAGGATCTTAGACCTCGATGAAGAAAAGATGACAGTAACCGTGGAAGCAGGTTTACGCTGGAAAAACCTTCTAGGATTTTTAGAAGAGAAGGGCTTCACAGTCAACGTCTATCCATCCAGCGCCCCCTCAGCTACTATAGGAGGATGGATCGTCACTGGC
>CAZRAV010000175.1:0-1940 GCA_964598175.1 uncultured Candidatus Bathyarchaeia archaeon
GGTTCACGGCCATTGCGTCCTCACCTTGGAGCTCCAGCCATCTGGTGAAAGCCGCCGTCAGCTCCGACTTGCCCGAGCCAGCTGTCCCGACGACGAAGGCGAGGTTCAATTCATCACACCAGGGCTTCATCGAGCGCCAATAAATTCGTTGAACAGCTCATAGGCCTCGGAGAGGCTGTGTCTCTCTGGCGGGTTCTTGAATGCGTACGCGGAGACGGGGACGATGGCACCTCCCATGTCTCGGACCGAGGCGAGCTTGACACCCCGTATCACATCGATGAGAACTGCCCCGCCGTTGGGTGCGTCAACTGTGCCCAGCCTTACGTCCATCGTGAAGGGCGAGCCTCCGAAGTATCTGCCTTTGATCCAGAAGAAGCTGTCCCTGGAGTTGTCAAGGAAGTCGACATAGTCGGTCGAGCCCGAGACGAGGGGAAACTCGTAGGGGATGCAGTTGGACACCGCGGTTGTCTTGATGTTCCTCTTCCGCTCCCTGGTCCGCTCCAACGTGTTCAGCGACTCAGTTCCGCCGCCAACATCTAGCTGGAAGCTCTCGTCGACATGGACGCCCCTACTGTGCAGGAATTCCAGAAGACCCATGTGTATGACTGTGGCGCCCACCTGATCAAGCAGGTCGTCGCCGACGACTGGCAGACCTGCGGCCGCGAACCGCCCTGACCACGCGTCGTCGCTGGCTATCGCCGTGGGCGTGGCATTCAGGAAAGCGCATCCAGCCTCAAGGGCGGCCTCGGCGTAGAACCTTGAGGCCTCATCTGCGCCTCCCGATATTAGATTGACGAGGATGTCTACCCTAGCCGTTTCCAGCTCCCTCACGATGTCCGCCGGCTCCTCATCTGCCACATCTATCAGATCCTTCGTGAAGCTCCCCACGCCGTCGAGGACGGGGCCCATGCTAACAGGTATCCCGATGTTGGGGAGGTCGGTGAATCGGGGAGCATTGTTGGGCTCCGAAAAGATCGCCTCCGAGAGGTCCTTCCCTATCTTGCGGCTGTCGATGTCGAAGGCGGATACGATCTCGATGTCAGAAACAGCGTAGTCGCCGATGGTTTCGTGGATGAGCCCAACGGTGTCTCCAACACTGCGGTAGAAGTTGATGCCTTGCACAAGTGCAGAGCAGCAGTTACCAACGCCTGCGATGGCGATTTTAATCTTGGACAATAGTCCTACACCTCAAATGTTTTGAAGCCATCTTAATGATAAGGCTCCGTATATAAGAAATATAACACCATCAGCAGAGGTCTCTCCTCTGCTCATAGGTTTTTGCTCATTATCACCGCGTCTTCATCTGGGTAGTATGCTCTCACTCTTCCAATCTCTTCGTATCCCAGTCGCTGGTAGAAGGAGCGCGCGGTCGTGTTCGACTCTCTGACCTCCAGGGTGACCTTGGTTGCGTCCTTTCCCCTGAACCGTCTTTCCACCTCTTCCATGAGGCTGTTCCCAACTCCCCTCCGTCTGTGTCCTGCGTTCACTGCGATGTTCAGGATGTGGCCCATTTTAAACTGGTGGGGGATGCCGCTGAACATGATCTCCCTCATCTCACCCACGACATAGCCAGCTATTTCCTCTCCGTCGACTGCGATTAGGAAGAGATCGGGAGCCTTCCCGTACATGTAGGTGAAGAAGCTCGTGGGCCAGGGGTCCTTAAAGGAGGCGGTCTCAATCATATTCACCTTCTCAAGGTCCTCAGCACGGAAGGGTCTGATTGTCAGAGACAAGCAAGCCACCACTCTTGATCTAATATTCGTCTCCTTTAAGATTCCTTCTGGTCGTGGGGTCTCTCGCCAATTATTGTCTTGAAGAACTGGGTTATGCCGCCTAAGGTGAAGAAGAAGCCGCGGGTGAAATCCAGCGCTGGATACAGGATCAGCTTCATCAGGCTATGGCTTTTAATCGCCGTCTTGACGTAGAAGGCCATAACGAGC
>CAZRAV010000176.1:0-1913 GCA_964598175.1 uncultured Candidatus Bathyarchaeia archaeon
GCCAAGATGAAATATGCGGTCTGGGTTAACACATACTAGAGACATGTCATTCGAGCTGCGTAGCCGGGACCTGCTGGGGCGGATAGGGAGGCTGAAGACCAAGGGCGGAGTCGTTGAGACCCCCGCCCTCCTCCCCGTCGTAAACCCCCTTTCCCAGCCGATGCCCCCGAGGAGGATGATGGAGGAGTTCCGCTGCGACATCCTCATCACCAACGCGTACATCATCAAGAAGCACTTCGGCGATGACCCGGAACTGGAGGTCCACATGCTTCTCGACTACGACGGCGTCGTCGCCACCGACTCCGGCGCATACCAGATACTCGTCTACGGCGGGGTGGAGACGACCCCAGATGAGATCATCGCCTACCAGAAGCGCATCAACTCGGACATCGCCGTCATCCTGGACGTCCCCACGGGGTGGGACGTATCCAGGCGCAGGGCGGAGTGGACGGTGGAGGAGACGCTGAGGCGAGCAGAGGCAGCCCTCCCCCTCATCGAAGGCGACGACATCCTGTGGGTAGGGCCCGTGCAGGGAGGCGGATATCTCGACCTCGTGGAGCGGTCGGCAAGGATCGTTGGCGCCATGCCCTTCCCGATCTACGCCCTCGGGAGCCCGACGCAGGTGATGGAGCGCTACCTCTTCACCGTCCTCGTCGACATGATCATGGCGGCGAAGCGGAACCTGTCATCCGACAGGCCTCTCCACCTCTTCGGCGCTGGTCACCCGATGATGTTCTCTCTCGCTGTCGCCCTCGGCTGTGACATGTTTGACTCTGCCGCCTACGCCATCTACGCGAGGAAAGACAGGTACTTGACTGCCCGCGGCACCATGCGCCTGCGAAACCTCAGCTACCTCCCCTGCTCCTGCCCGGTCTGCCGTAGACACGACGCCAGCGACCTAAAGGAGATGCTGAAGGGAGACCGTGTCAGGGCGCTGACTGAGCACAACCTCTACGTCTCGATGGCGGAGATGGACGCCATCAAACAGGCCATCTCTGAGGGAGCCCTGTGGGAGCTGCTGGAGGCGAGGAGCCGCGCCCACCCCGCGCTGGCCTCGGCATTGAAGAGGCTTACGAGATACCGGGACGCCCTTGAGCGGGACAGCCCCTCCTACAAGGGCCGAGGATTGTTCATCTTCGACTCCGCAGGGCTGGCGAGGCCGGAGATCTCGCGGCATATTCGCCGGATGGAGACGAACTACCGCCCGCCTACGGATGCAGATAGGCTCCTGCTGGTCTCCGCCCCAGCGGTCAGGCCCTTCAGCAGGTCGCCCCAGTTTCGCCGCCTTCTGAGGATCGTCGATGAGGCCTCGGTCTCCGCTTTGTCCAGCGTCCATATCTGCTTCTACACCGCCCCCTTTGGCGTCGTTCCCGTAGAGCTGTCGGAGACCTATCCCCTATCCCAATTCGAGGCAGTCGACCCCATGGACAGGGAGACGCTGGAGTTCGCCGCGGCACAGGTAATGAGATATGTCGAGGCAGGCAGTTACTCCGAAGTGATCCTCCACCGCGGCGTTGACGACCTCGACGGTCTGGTCGAGGACAGGTGCAGGGAGGCATGCACGAAAACGGGGAGGCTCCTGACGGTGGTCTCCGACCCACAGCCCTGGGACAACAAGGCGTTGACGCGGTTGGTGGCGCTTCTCAAGCGGATCGGGCCTGAGTCCCACTAGGCGCATTCGGCGTCGGCGATCTTCAGGACCTCGTCAATGACTTGGACGCCCTCATCGATCTGCTCCTCGGTCACGATGAGGGGCGGCGCGATGATCATCGTGTTCAGAACTGTCATCACGTAGACGCCCTTCTCTAGTGCTGCGGACGCCATCCTGCTCAGCACCGTTGGCTCGAACCGCTGCCGTCGGGTCGCGAAGGGCTCCTTCGTCTCCCTGTTCTTCACGGGCTCGATGCCCCAGA
>CAZRAV010000177.1:0-1858 GCA_964598175.1 uncultured Candidatus Bathyarchaeia archaeon
GGAAACCACGAAGGAGCTGATATGGCGGGTGGCGAGGATCAACTTTAAGAGCGATGCCATGAGGCGATGGGGGACGGGCGCCGCGGGATACGATGTCGGAGCTCGGCTCAGCTCGGAGCCAGTGCGGAACTGGCAGGAAGAGTGGCACGACGAGAAGAGCTTCGGCGTGGACCGGTTCGAGGAGCGGGTTTGGGTGAAGCGGTACTGGGGCGACTTCGGGTGCCCCACGACCTGCCTTAAGCTGGCAGTGGTCAACGCCGGCCCATTCAAGGGCTCCATAAGCGATAACCCCGACTACGAGATCCAGGCCTACGGCGGGACCAACCTAGGGATCTTCGAGCCTGAGGATAACGTCCACATCTGCTCTGTCATGGAGGACCTCGGATTCTGCGGCATCCAAGTCGGCAACCTCCTCGGCTTCGCCGCCGAACTGTACCAGCGCGGTATCCTGACGAAGGATGACCTCGGCTTCGAACTTAACTGGGGCGACGCCAAGGCCTTCGCAAAGCTGATGAGAATGGTTGCGGACAGGGAGGGCGTCGGCGACATCCTCGCTGAGGGAACCCACAGGGCTGCGATCAAACTGGGCGAGATGAAGGGCATCGACCTTACCAAATATGCGATAGTAGAGAAGGGTGAGGCCATCGGCGCTCACGGCATCAGGAGCCGGCTGGACTACGTGGAGGTGGTCTCTTACCCCTGCTCGGTCCAGGGTGGAGACCACACCTCGCCGGCGCAGAGGGATCTGAGGAAGGCCGACAGCGAGCTCACCGCCATGCTCCACGACTGCGGCGTGTACTGCTGGTTCAACATAATTGAGGACGAAGCCCTCGACCTCATCTGGGACTTTATTCAAGCGGTCACCGGCTGGCCCATCACCGCCGACGAGTGGTACGACAACATGGCACTCAGGATACTCGACATCCAGCGAGCCGTCCTTCTCCTCGGCGGACCAGACATCACCTGGAGACCCCTCCTAGACGACGACATCCCTGCACGGTGGTACGACCCCCTCCCATCGGGGCCCTACGCCGGGAGAACAGCCGATAAGAAGGAACTGGAGGAAGACAGGAGACAATACTTCGAGGACGTAGGCTGGGACGAGCGAGGCATCCCCAAGAGCTCGGAGCTGAAACGTCTCGGCCTCGAAGACGTAGACCGGAAGCTCAAAAACTTCTTCGGCAGCAATTAAAACCCCTTTTTTATTCAAACCCTTTTTTAATAAAGATATCCTCCTCGATTCGATCAAGAGTTCAAGAAGACGAGAAAGTGTTGATAACCTCGTTTAGGCTGACGCAGGCATCACTAGCATATAGAAAATTTGGCTAGGGGTGTTCCTTCACGACGTGGAGACCGCCGTTCTCAACGACCCGAAGGATGAAGTCGAACCTGTCTAGTTCTAGAGCCATGTAAAAGTCCTCTTCGTGGAACTGGGGCCTGGTCGGGTCGAAGAACTTGGCCCCGGAGGGAGAGTTCCTTATACGCCGTTTTAACTCCTCGAAGTCGGGGTTAGCCCCGACGAGGGTGTTCTCGATATAGTTGGCGCATAGCTCGTCCTCCAAGCTGCGCTCTACGCCAACGCTGCCCATAGCGACTAGCGAAACAACCTCAGGGTTGGCTCTGCGTATGTGCTCGACAATGGCGCCTGCTGTGACGAAGCTCCCGAGAAGAATCTCCTCTGCCCTCTTGGCGTTGACCACGCCCTGCGTCCCCGCGCCCGTCGTCTGTATCACCGTCCTCCCTGAGAAGTCAACGTCACTGATCTCGAAGGGAGAGTTTCCGTAGTCGAATCCCTCGACGCGACTCCCATCCCGCTCGCCCATTAGCAACCAGTCCGGGTGGAGCCGCTTTAGCTCGA
>CAZRAV010000178.1:0-1855 GCA_964598175.1 uncultured Candidatus Bathyarchaeia archaeon
CTAGCTTCTTCAGCCTCGGCTCAACGAAGATGCCAGTGTCTTCGATGATTTCGTCGTCTATCCAGATAGATGGGTTCAGTATGATTCCGTCCGTGTGGCAAGGAAGATCGGGGCTTCCAAGGCCGATCCCGACCTCGACGCAGCCAAAAACACGCTCGTCCTCGACGATATCCCCGGATATCCTCTTCACACCCGGATTGTAGCCCGTGGAAACATGTAGGATGCTGTAGGCGTCTTCATCGAAAAAGTGGGCGAACCAGTTCTTCACAATCCTGGCCTCGTGGTGGTCGGAGACAATCTCAGTGACTCTGCCGTCCTTGACCTTCATCTCAATGGGCTCCTTCAAGGCTCCGACCTCCGATGGCGGCCAGAAGGCGCCGTCGAACGCGATGGTTCCATTCAGCGTTTTTGGGTTGGCGTTTAGCGTCCCCTGTCCACCCAGCATCCCCCCTCTTCGCGGCTTCCCTGGTACGATGCCCCTCCCCCTCATCCGTTCCTCCAACTCTTGGGGGGTGAAGAACTTGAATGTGAAGTCGGTTCCGGCCCGGTTGGTGACCCTGGCCCCCTTCTTTCCCCTCATCACGACCTCTCCGTATGCCGCGCCGAACTCCTGCATCTTATCGTAGATGTCTGGGTTTATACAGCGGACCATCATGTCCGCGTTCATCCCCGTCAGGCACTTCAGCTCGATGCCCTTCTGCCTGGCTTTATGCCACATTGCCGAGTGGACGAGGTAGGCCACTGCGAACTCGATGACCATGTCAGCCGACAGCACGGCTGCCTCGACGGGCTCGGGGGGTGGCAGGTCTATGTCTCCCTTCGTCTCATACCAGACTGTAGTCACCTTCGCGCCTATTGTGTGGGCCGCCGCAGAGGTTGCCTGTACCACTCTTGGGTCGGTAGCTGTGTCGGCGTACAGAACGACGTTCTCTCCTGGCCTGATCTGCAGAATCTTTCTGCATAGAAAGTCGGCGGATCGCGCCAGCTCCATCCACTTGTAGGTGGGGTACTGCCTCTCGGTTCCGAATTCGGACCATCCCTCGGATGAAAAAGACACTAGATTTTCCTCCTGCCTATGTCTCTACGCGGTTATTATATAAAAAATGGCGACCATTGACTCCGTAATAATAGGCACATTGAGATACTACTCGAGGTTGGAGAGGTTACTTGAGCTTTCGAAAGAGTAAGACCTTTTTGGGGATGAGGGGGAACGCCCTCGTTATGTCCATCACGGAGCCCATCGGCCAGGGGGTTCTTTTCCTCATCTCCCCCTTCTGGTCACTCTATGTGCTCGACCTCGGCGCGTCCATGACCCTTTTGGGTCTCCTCGCCCTCATCTCCGGCCTCATCCGCATCCTGCTTCAGGCGCCAGTCGGCTACCTCACCGATAGAATGGGTAGGAAGAGGCTTGTCGTCTGGGGTGGCCTAATAGGGTCCATCGCGCCCTTCACCTACCTCTTTGCCACCAGCTGGGAGCATCTCATCCCGGGAGTGATTCTGGAGGCGTTTACGAACATCGTGCTTCCAGCGAGGCAGGCGATGTTCGCTGATGCCATCGACCCTGAGAGGCGTGCCACCGCATTTGCAGCCATCCACACCCTCTTCGCCATCTCAAGGAGCATCATGCCGGTAATAAGCGGGTATCTATTGGAGTGGATTGGTTTCCTTCCGGGAATGCGGTTGGCCCTTTTCGTCTCAGGTGTAGTCATGCTTCTAACTAGTCTGGGGCGGGCGAGATATCTGAATGAAGACTTGATAATCGAGAGCAAATCGGCGGAAAAATTTAGTTTCAGGAGGGCTATTCACGATATATTTGAGCCCGTGATAGCCTTGAGGGCTTTGAGGGTTGTTGTTC
>CAZRAV010000179.1:0-1836 GCA_964598175.1 uncultured Candidatus Bathyarchaeia archaeon
GGGAAGGATGGGAAGCCGAACGCGATGACCATCGGCTGGGGGCTGGTGGGCACGATGTGGAGGCAGCCCTTCTTCACAGTCGCCGTCCGCCTGTCGAGGCACACCCACAGGCTCATCGAGGAGTCGGGGGAGTTCACCGTCTGCCTCCCCGCAAGGGGTATGGAGAGCGCGCTCGATTTCTGCGGAACCAAGTCCGGACGCGATGTCGATAAGTTCAGGGAGCTGAAGCTGACGGCACAGAAGGGGCGTGACGTCGATGCCCCCTTCATCGCCGAATGCCCCGTCCACTACGAGTGCAGAGTCGCATACAAGAAGGAGCTGAAGCCGGGACAGCTTGAGAGGGAGCTGGAGGAGGATTGCTACCCCAGCGGCAACTACCATGTCCTCTACTTCGGTCACATCAAGGGCGTCCACGCAGAGAGGGATGCAAGGGAAAGGCTAACGACTCAGAAATGAGCTTTTATACAAGGGTCGTCGAAGGTTATGGATGTGTCTCAGATGAAGGTGCTCATCGTCTACGACTCCAAAACTGGGAACACGGAGAAGATGGCGCAAGCGGTCGCCGAGGGGGTAGAGGCCGAGGGCGTGGGAGTCGAGGTGAAGAAGGTCGACGAGGCCTCGGTGGACGACCTCCCCGAGGTCGACGGGCTGATCCTCGGCTCACCAGTCTACTACGGGCTGCCGTCGGGGAAGCTCAAGGGGTTCATAGATGCCTCGATCAAGTATCACGGCAAGCTGGACGGGAAGGTAGGGGGCGCCTTCGCCAGCAGCGGCGGGACCCATTCGGGCGCGGAGACGACTATCCTCGCGCTGCTGAAGTCACTCCTCATCCACGGCATGGTCGTCCAAGGTACATCCGGAAGGAACCACTACGGTGCCGCCTCCGTCGGAGCCCCCGACGAAACGGCCGTCGAGACCTGCAGAAAGCTCGGGGAACGGGTGGCGAAGCTAGTCAAGAAGCTTCACGGCTGACCGTCAGGACTCCTCTCATTTTTCTGGGTCTCAGATACGTGTGATAAGCCTGACCAGGGCCTCTATCAACAGATCCTCGCAGGCGCGTCTCTGGTTTTTGTCCTCTTCGGGGATGGGGTGGAATAAGCTCTTTTTGGCCACTGGGTTGTCGCTGACGATGTGTATGGCCGCAGCCCTCATCCCGTAAAGGCCTGCGATGGTGTAGATGACGGAGGTCTCCATCTCTATGCCGAGGAGGTTCTTGGACTTCCAGTGCATCAGGAACTCCTTCGTCTCCGCCGCGAAGGAGTCGGTGGTGTAGATGGCGCCGATGTGGATGGCGGATTCCGAGTCCGCGTACACTTCCTCAAGGGTCGTTGCGATGGCTCGGAGCAGGGTGAAGTCGGCAACAGCAGGGTAGGCCTTCTCCACGAAATACCTCGATGTCCCCTCCCCCCTGAGGGCGGCCGTCGGCACTATCAGGTCGCCGATCCCATCTGCTGCTGGAGCGCTCCGATGGAGCCCGCGTATATGATGTTTTGGCAGGGGGTGAACCTCAGGAAGTAGGTGCAGCCGCCAGCCAAGGGGCTCCCGATCATCGAGTTGAAGCCTGAGACCTCCCTGTCTTCGAGGTATGCAGTGAAGCCTCGGTAGAAGCCGTTGAGCTCCCTCACGTTTTCTGCTCTGCTCCTTAGTGCCTCGAGGTTCCTGTTGAAGGGCGTCATCAGCACTGTCTCCGCCACCTCGTTGGCCTCGCATCCGTAGAGGACGCGGGTGAAGGAGCTAGGATCCCCATCGGGCATCAAAAGTGTTGAACCTCCAACGGTTGATAACCGGTCTGGGTAATAACGCTTTTGCGAACTCGAAACAGTTATCCGCCCTTTG
>CAZRAV010000180.1:0-1834 GCA_964598175.1 uncultured Candidatus Bathyarchaeia archaeon
GGAGCCTTGATATGGGCTTCGTTGATGGTGGTCAGCCCCCAGCTGAGCAGCTCCTCCTCGATTGCGGGCCAGTTTTGCACCATGATCTCCACGGCTTCCTCCGGGCTGGGGGTGGGGATCTTGTCTCTGACGATGTTCATGGCGGCGAGTTCGTCGAGCCTCCCAGTCGGCTTCCCCGACTCGTCCATCTCGATTCTCCCGCCCTGGGGCTGTGGAGTGTCTCCGTCGATACCCGCTTGACTCAGCGCCATGCTGTTAGCGACTGCGTTATGGCCGCCAGCTCTCCCGAGGTAAATGGGATGCCTCGTGGACGCCCTGTCGAGGTCGTATCTGGTGGGGAAACGTCTCTCCTCGAGCTTTGACTCGTCGAACCAGCTGCCGATGATCCACTCGCCCTCCGGCTTCTCCGCAGCCTTCGACGCCAGGGCCTCCACAATGTCGTCTATGGTTCTCATCGGAGGCGAAGCGCAGTTCACCCAGTCAGCCTGCAAACCCCTCCTGATGCAGTGCTCATGGCTGTCGATGAAGCCGGGGAGCACCAACTTCCCCTCGACATCGATGACGCGAGTCCGGCTTCTAGCCAAGCTCTTTATCTCGGCCGTCGATCCGACCTTCACGATTCTGCCATCCCTCACCGCCACCGCCTCGGCTATCGTATCCGAAGGATCGACGGTGACGACTTTCCCGTTCACGAGCACAAGATCCAAGTCAAGACCCTCCATAACATTCGACGCATCAAGGTAAAACGACCATTTCAAGACCGTATCTAAATCTATTTAACCCCGTCGAGGATACAAGACTTAACCTGATGTCCAGCTCGTCACTTCCATTCTTCAGGGCACTGCTTTCGCGGAGCATCGTGCGGACACCGGCACATCATCGAAAGACCAAATAGGGCCGGTTGGAACTTCCTGTGGATGCCTCATGGTCGATAAGGTCACGCTGAAGTTCGTTGCCTTCGGCGACAGTCTCACCGTCGGATTCCAATCTCCCGACATATTCCTCCCCGGCAGGGAGGAGTTCCCCTACACCCAGTTCCTCGAAACCATCCTAGTCAGCGAGCTGCCCAAGAAGGGTCTGAGCCATGTTGAGGTCTACTTCAGGAATGCGGGGATGTTGGGGGACACGTCCCGCAGCATGCTTGAGCGGTTCGACATCCACGTCGCAGCTCTGGAGCCCGACTACGTCATTGTCTGGGGCGGCATCAACGACCTCTTCATGCTCCAGCCTCCGGGGATCATCCTCGGCAACCTGAAACAGTTCTACGGGAGGGCTCGTGAAGCGGGCGTGGAGCCCATAGCCTGCACTGTCACCTCCGTCCTCGGCTACGACCTGATGGTATCACGCATAGTGGAGCTCAACGACATGATCAGGGGCCACTGCAAGGAGCACGGAATCCCAGTCGCCGACCTCTTCGCAGCCACCTCAAACAAGCAGGGCATGCTGAAGGAGACCTTCTCCAGCGACGGCGCCCATCTATCCCATGCCGGATATCTTAAAGTTGCCTACACCATATTCTACGAGGTCATCGAGCCCATCCTAGACGAATTGGAGAAGTAGAGAAAAGTTAGATAACGATGTTCCTGCCCTCGTTCTCCAAAAGCCTAAGGCGCTGGCCGTTGACCTCGCTCTGGATGAACTCGATCTGCTCCTCCGACAGCCGCCGGAAGCGCCCCTGAGCCCTCAAGTACTCCTCTACGGGCTTCTGCTTCGGCTTCAGGGTCAGCCTCAGCATGCCGTCCTCCACCTCCCAGAGAGGCCACGCCCACGTATCGACGCCGAGGCGGACGACCTCGACGCTCTTCGCCGGGTTGAACCGCCACCCCGTCGGGCA
>CAZRAV010000181.1:0-1704 GCA_964598175.1 uncultured Candidatus Bathyarchaeia archaeon
AACACGGTGCTGGTCCGGGACGAGGGGATCAACATCATCGTCGACCCTGGGATCATCCAGCTGGGCAGGTACGGCGCCTTCACCGCGCGGCTGGTGGAGGTTGGGTTGAGGCCTGAGGACATAGACGTGGTGGTGAACACCCACTGCCACTACGACCACATCGAGGCCAACTACCTGTTCAGGGGGAAGCCCCTCATCGTCCACGAGAAGGAAGTCGAGTACTGCCGACAGCTCTACTGGCCGGAGTACGCGGACGCCTTCATGGGCATCCTCGATGTCGACGCCCTATCTGGCCCGAAGCAGCTCACGGAGCACGTCAGAGTCATCGAGACGCCGGGTCACACGCCAGGGAGCATAACCATGGTTGCCGAAACGGCTGGGGGCCCCCTGGTATGCGTTGGAGACGCCGTCATCGTCAAAGAGGACTTGCTGGAGTTCAGGCCACCCTCTGTGGTGACGAAGAATATCGCACCCGAGGTCTCGGTCGAGAGCCTGAGGAAGATTGCGTCTCTGAGGCCAGTCCTGGTGATCCCGGGCCATGACGCCCCCTTCTCGCCCGCCAAGGCCCAGAAAGGTTTATAGACGATGTGTGGATACGGTTTGCTGGTGATGGAATGCCGACGCATGGTTCATTGACGAAGGCGGGGAAGGTCAGGGCCCAGACTCCGAAGATCGAGGGCAAGCCGAGAAGGAGTCATACCCCGCGCAGGCGGAACTGGATCAACTTCCAGAAGAGGATCGTCCACGCCCCGCCCGAGACGCGGAGATTCAGAAGACGAAGAAGATAGAGGACTCCCCGATCTTTTATCAATCTCTCCGCCCAAGGGATCAACGAGTTGGAAGCAGCCCTCAGGACGATAGTTGAGAGACTTCTCCACATGCCCTCCCCAAACAGGGAGGATGTCAACAGGGTTAAAGTCGAGGTCTGCGGAGAATACGGCCTTGACCGGATCCCGGGCAACGCTGAGATCATCAGTGTCCTCAAACCAAACGAGGCGAAGAGGCTGCTCCCCATACTCACGCGAAAGGCGACGAGGGCGGCGAGCGGCGTAACCGTCGTGGCCGTCATGACTAAGCCGCGACCCTGCCCCCACGGCCGTTGCGCCTATTGTCCGGGAGGCCCGAGCGAGGGGGTGCCCCAGAGCTATACGGGGCGTGAGCCCGCGGCGATGAGGGGCGCACAGAACAGCTACAACCCCTTCCGCCAGGTTTCGAGCCGGATAAGACAGCTTAGGGCCATCGGCCATAAGGTGGATAAGGTCGACCTCATCATCATGGGTGGCACATTCCCAGCGGCCCCCAGCGACTACCAGGAGAGGTTCGTAAAGGGGTGCCTTGACGCCCTGGCGGGGCGTCGGACGGCGTCCCTTGCCGAGACGAAGCTGCTAGCGGAGTCATCGAGGATTAGGAACATCGGCATTACCGTCGAGACCCGGCCAGACTGCACCGGCGTCGACGATGTGGACAGGATGTTAGATCTCGGCGTCACCCGGGTCGAGCTTGGGGTGCAGAACGTCTACGACGACATCTACGATCTTGTGGAGAGGGGGCACACGGTCCAAGATGTCGTCGACGCCACCCGAATCCTGAAGGACTCGGGGCTGAAGGTCTGCTACCACATGATGCCGGGGCTCCCGGGCTCAACCCCCGAGCGCGACCTCGAAGGGTTCAAGGCCATCTTCAGCGACCCCCGGTTCAGGCCGG
>CAZRAV010000182.1:0-1677 GCA_964598175.1 uncultured Candidatus Bathyarchaeia archaeon
TGTTTCCTGATCTCATCAAGCTCCTTCTCTAGAAGCCCCATAAACCGCTTCTCGAGCTCATCCAACTGTCTTTTAAGTTCCTCCGTCGCTATCTTCCGGATCTGCCTTTCTATGCTCATTTGAATCTTTCACTCTCCTTTCTGTATATAAAAAGTTTCGATTAAATGGAGGAGAGCTCAGATGCAGGAGCATGTCACAAATAGGAGGCGAAAAGCTTCCATCCGCAGCATGCCGTTCTACAAGTGAGGCCAAAAGCCCGGAAAAACAAGTCAAGCGGGGAAAACCAAGAGCTAAGCAAAATAACATGGAAGTTCCTTCACGGGTGACCTTCCTTGAAAATTCCCCTGTGATTTAAAGCGATGCAGATAGGCAATCGGTTGAGGAGGAATCAGGTGGAGACAGCCTGAGAAAAATCCTCCAATCACCCTTCTATGCGATGTAACCGAGTCTCCTCAGCCGGGCCTCGATGAGGGCTTTTTCCTCCTCGTCTAGGCCTACCTTATCAGCCCTCCTGCCGCTTGGTGATGCCGACGCCTCCCTATCGTTGATCTCGGCGTCCTCCGTCAAGAGCTCATCGAGCACCCTGCCGTCAATGTCGTCGGGCGGAGGTATGCCGAAGAGGCGCAGGATGGTTGGGGCAACGTCGATGATCCGTGCGTTCTCCACCCTGTAGCCCCGTTTGATGCCGGGGCCTCTGGCTATGAAGACGCCGTCCTTCGTATGGGTCCCCGTCCAGCCCGTCAGCGGTGCGCCGGCCTTGAACAGGCCGCCGTCCCCCACCTTCGCATCCACCTCGCATCTCCCGTCGTCGATGACGAATACGATGTCGGGGGCATCCCCCATATGGGATCCGGAATAGGCCTGGTCGGCCGTGTATGCCTCCACATTCAGCCTCTTGCCCGTGACCGGCTCTGTCAGGTTCTTAAGTTCGTCGATGATGGCGCGTTGAAGCCCCTCCCTCTCCTCCTCTGACACGCAGCCGTTCCTCATCTTCCCCTCCATGTTGAGGTAGACGTGTCCGAAGTGCGGGGTGTGGATGCAGCTGAACGCCTTGGTTCTCGCCCAGTCCACCTTCCCCTCGAGCCGTGCGTTCGAGAGGTACACATATGCATACCTCTTGATCCTATCCAGCCCCATGACCTTGTTAAGGAAAGCGGTGACGGAGTGTAGCAGCCTCTTCTCGCCTAGGAACCGGTAGAGCCTCTCCACGAGCCGGCCCAGCCTGACGACGATCCTCTCGTTGATCTTCCGTTTGACCCTTAGATATCCTCTGCTGCTGAGCCACTCGTTCACGTAGAAGGTCCTGACCAGCGGTGCGAATCCGTGGTCCGAGACCACCAGCACGGTTGAGTCCTCCCCGAAGAGGTGTAGGACCCTCCCCAGAACCCTGTCGAGCTCCTCCCAGTACTCCTCGATGACCTTCCTCCTACTCCAGAGGACGTGTTGGAGCCTGTCGCTGCTGGTGAACACGATCATGTAGAAGTCGCAGGGGATGGCATCGATGAGGTACTCCGCCGCCCTTCCCCTCTTCTCTGTCACCTTGTAGATGTCCTTGATGAAGTGGTCCTCGTCGAAGTACTGCCACTGGGGGACGTCGATCTCGTACTCGGAGACGGTGGAGTCGAGGTCAGCCGCAATGTTAGACGGGTAGCTGAAGGTACTCCGCTTCGAGGGTGT
>CAZRAV010000183.1:0-1617 GCA_964598175.1 uncultured Candidatus Bathyarchaeia archaeon
TTCATGTCGCTGGTAGGCGTCTTCGACCTAGTTTCCCTAGTCGTTCTCGTCGCAGCCTTCAACGTTGCCCAGTGGCTCCTCGCCCCCTATCTCATCAAAGCGCTCTATCGTGTACGGCCGCTCAGGGAGAAGGAGCACCCTGAGATCCACCGGCTCGTGGGGGAACTGTCGCAGAGGTCAGGTATCAAGACGCCGAAGCTGGTGTTCTCCGACATCCCCATACCCAACGCCTTCGCCTACGGGTCGCCGCTGACAGGTAACAGGGTGGCGGTGACACGGGGACTGCTCAGAGAGCTGGAGCCGGAGGAGGTCGAGACGGTCATCGGCCACGAACTAGGCCACCTGCGGCACCACGATGTCCAGATAATGATGTTCGTCTCCTTTCTCCCCTCGCTCTTCTATATGATATCTCGGTCGACGCTCTACTCCAGCTACTATGGTGGGAGGGACCGACGCGGATCCAGTGGGGCGGCCTTCCTCGGCAGCATATCGATGCTCATCTACTTCTTCCTCCTGCTATTCACCCTAGGACTCAGCCGGCTTAGAGAATACTATGCAGACCAACACAGCGCCTCGCTGATCGACGACGGCGCCAGAAAGCTCTCTGAGGCCCTGGCGAAGATCTCCTCCTCGACATGGAGGATACAGAAGGCGTCGCGCCAGCGGATGGCCTTAAGCGGCTTCAAGACACTGTTTATCGCCGACCCCGACAAGGCAGGCCAAAACACCGCCGAGCTATTTCAGGTCAGGCATGGGGGACCGGATCAGGAGCTGGTGAGGAGCATCCTCAGCCGGAGGGTAACGCGGTTCGACACCTTCACGGAGCTTTTCTCCACCCACCCGAACATCGTGAAGAGACTTCGAGCCCTCAAGTCTTAGAACCATCGACGCGAACCAGGATCCTCTTCAACGACTCGAAATCCTCCTTCAGCATCCTCTCCAAATTCTTGAGGTAGATCGCGGCGGCGGGGTGGTAGAGCGGGAAGAGGACGACTCGCCCCCAGGGAGCTTCGACCTCGAACTGTTCACCGTGGACCTTGCCGATGGAAGCTGGCGTCAATCCGAACCACCTCATGAGGTAACGGATGGAAGAGTTGCCCATGGGTGCAATGACGCCTGGCTCAATGATCTCAAGCTGCCTCTCAAGATGCGGCGCACAGGCCTCGATCTCCTCAGATCGAGGTCGCCTGTTGTTCGGCGGACGACACTTCACAATGTTGCCGATGTAGACATCCCCGCGTCTTAGGCCTATGTGAGCTAGGAGGCGGTCGAGGATCCGTCCCGCGGCTCCCACGAACGGTCTCCCTGTCTCGTCCTCCCTCCTTCCTGGCGCCTCCCCGATGAACACTACCGTCGCGTCTAGATTTCCTTCTCCCAAGACGGGGTTCTGTCGCCCATCGCAGAGGCAACAAAGGCGGCAGATGAGAATCTCCTTGGCTAACTTTTTCATCTGTTCTTCTTTCGACATCCGGGTCAAGGATCTAATCGGTGGAAGGTTGTGACACCCCAGATATATGTTTTAATGACTAAAGGGCGCCCACAGCCCTAATATCCTATGGGAGGAAAGTAATATTTCGATATTACAACCCACCTCGAAAAGATAATCCATATTCCTTA
>CAZRAV010000184.1:0-1614 GCA_964598175.1 uncultured Candidatus Bathyarchaeia archaeon
AGGATGGCGTTCTCATGGTCAGGATGATCTCACCCATTGTCAGGCGCGGCGCCAAGGTGAGAACAGGGAGGGGTTTCTCCCTGGGCGAGCTCTCGGAGGCGGGCTTGACCGTCGGAGAGGCCCGGCACCTCGGCGTGCCCGTTGACCTCAACCGTAGCACGAGCTACAAGGAGAACGTCGAAAGGCTCAAGGCCTGGATCGAGGAAGCGAAGAAAGGGGGGTTCAGATTTCAACGGCCGAAACAATCCTCAAAAGGCCAGCGCGGACGCGCCTACAGGGGCCTCACCAGCTCTGGTAAAAAGATGAGAGGCTTGAAGAAGCCCTAGAGGAAGGGGTTCTACTTCAGCTTTTTGAATGCCTTCTGCATCCTGTCGAAGACTTCGTTGATGATGGCCTCGCTTGTGGCTATGCACATGCGCAGGTGGCCCTCGCCCCGGGGGCCGAACTGGGTTCCGGCGGAGAAGCGGAGCCGGGCCTCCTCGAACATGTGCCTCTCAAGTTCCTCGCTGGTCATGCCGTAGTCGAACTTGGGATACATCAGGTAGGTCCCCTCCAGCTTTGGGCAGGTGACCCCAGATGTCTCCTCGAATCGCTTCTCGCAGAGGGACCGGATCTTGTGGAGGTGGGTCATCATGTCGGTCTTCCACCACTCCAGAGTATCGTCGAGCATCACAGGCGCGGCGGCCCTCGCCAGGGTCGAGGTTCCTCTCAAGACTCTTTTGGCGAGCTTCCAGAGGCGCTCCATCATCTCCTTGTTAGTCGCGCAGAGGTAGCCCATCTGGAGGCCGGCGACGCCGTATGTCTTGGAGAAGCCCCAGCTCGTCATCGTCAGGTCGGCGATCTCGGGGCTGAGGGAAGCCAGAGTTATGTGCTTCCGACCATCGAAGAGGATGTCCTCCCAGAGCTCGTCGACCATGACGGTGATGCCTTTGTCGATGGCGATATCCGCGATGCCCTTCAGCTCCTCCTTGGTCATCACCCTGCCACAGGGGTTGTGGGGGTTGCAGACGAAGATGAGCTTCGTCCTCTCCGTCACCGCATCCTTCAGTCTCTCGACATCGAACCTGTAGCCCTCCTCCATCTCCAGAGGCCAGTGGAGCGGCTTAGTCTCCGTCGTCTCGATGGCTTCGAAGAAGGGGAAGTACATGGGGTCGTTGACGATGACCTCGTCGCCGGCCCTGCAGGCATACCGTATGGCGAGCCACATGCCGGGTATCACGCCCTGGGTGATCATGATGTCGTCGACAGTCGCCTCCAGCCCGTTCCGCCTCACGATCTTGGCCGCCATCGCCTCCCGAGTCTCATCGTCGTAGTTGTAGAATAGGTCCTCATCGTGGACGGCGTTCAGCAGCGCCCGTTTGATCGCGGACGCGACGGGAAAGTCGGGGTCCGCAAGATATAGGGGAATGATGTCAGGCGGGTCCCGATGCCACTTTTCCCCTGGCGCAGCGAGCATGCCTTCGATGGTCGCAGAGTTGAAGATCTCTCCTCTAATCATGAAGGTTCACTTTATGGCTCATAAGCGGGCATAACGCTAATAATGATTTTGATGGTGGCCTGGAGACCATTATGAGACTCTGTCTGCGGTAGCCCAGTCCCAGACTGGCCATCGGA
>CAZRAV010000185.1:0-1613 GCA_964598175.1 uncultured Candidatus Bathyarchaeia archaeon
CGCGGTACTGCTGGAAGATCGCCTCTCCCACCCTTTCAACGAGGGCCTCTTGGGGTGAGGAAGATGACCTCGGCGCCAGCCCTGAAACTCGGCATCCGAGACCGGGGTTTTCTAAGGCAGGGCATGTGGGCGGACATCGTCGTCTTCGACCCTGCTACAGTCGCGGACACGGCGACCTACCTCGACCCCTATAGGTATCCCGTCGGTGTGGAGCACGTTCTGGTCAATGGTGTGGCAGTTATCCGTGAGGGCGAGCACACGGGTGCTCTTCCCGGCAGGCCGCTGAGGCACAGGGCTTGAGGCTGGTCAGATTTACTCGGGTTTGAGGCGCTCGTGCTGGAAGACGCCACGGTAGCCCTCCTCGACCTCGTCGATCCTGAAGAAGAGAAGTTGGGTCATCCGGGCGTTTTTCTTCAGCCTGACCCCGGAGGGGTTGTGGACGACGAGGAGGGAGCTGCCCTTTCCGTGGTAGCCTGGATCCCAGACAGCGGTCTCCATTGTAACCCCGTTTCTTAGCAATGTCGAACGTGGGCGGGCGATGGCTACCAGGTCGAGCGGCATTTTCACCACCTCGTTGTACATGATGAGGTAACAGTCTCTGTTCAGCGTGTACCAGCCTTCGGCATCTGGCTGAAGAGGTGTCGTTGGCGCTATGGTCCTCTCCTTGTTGGAGAAGTCGACAGTGCCACCGCCGGCGTAGGCGTGGACCTCTCTCAGGGAGAGGTCGAAGCCGCTGGGCTGGAGCTGCTTCTCGAGGTCGATGTATCCTGTGATCAGCTGTCGTGTCTTGATGAGCCTCCTGATCTCGTGGGCGTTGAGCATCCAACTCCACCTGGGTTGTTTCCGTGGAATGATTTATTCTCTATTTTGGGTAGAGTGATTTCAACTTATGGGTTCCATCCCTGCTTCTCTTGCATAAGGGTCTGATGGATATTTCTCAGTGTCAGCGTTTCACCCGTTTCTGTGGATAGGCGTTACGGGTACGAACTCTACGCTCGGCCTTCTGGGTCGAGCCTCCATCCTGTACAGCTTCATCAACGAGTAGACCTCGCTGGGGAGTTCCCTTACTACGCAGTCGCCTAAGAGCCTGCACGCCTCGTCTGCTGTGATGGGGAAGTCATGGGTGTATTTTCCGCTGACGAGTGCCTCCATGATCTCTTCCGTCTTCTCCTCGGGATCTTTATCTTCGATGAGCTGTCTAACCGTGTCCTTCATCTGTCCTATCGCCTTCCGGGACTCCTCTGCGAGTATCAGTTTGTTGGTGGTTGGACAATCGTCTTCTTCTCCAGGAAATGTGGAGACTAGGAAAGATGAGGTACGATTACTAGAATTTTCATGTGATCGCTCTATCTTCTACCTGCTTTTGAATGGCCTCTTGGACAACGCGTAACAGTTCTTCAGTACCAATGGGCTTCAACAGTATTTCTTCGATGCCTATGTCGAGTGCGTCTATACAATCTTTGAAGCTAGGATATCCCGTTATTAATACTATGCCAATTTTATCGTCTTGATTTTTTAATTCTCTGGCTACTTCGTCTCCAATTATGTCCTGAAGCTTGATGTCCAAAATGACCAAGTGAAACTCTGTCTTTTTTGCTTTTTCAAGAGCTTGC
>CAZRAV010000186.1:0-1609 GCA_964598175.1 uncultured Candidatus Bathyarchaeia archaeon
GCCCCAGACGTGGATCTCCTCGAGGCCGCCTTCGATGGTGATCTCGCCGCTGAAGCCGTAGGCTATGGTGTGCTTGTAGCTGTAGTCGATGGTGATCTCCTTGCCAGCCCCAGGTGCAACGGCGAACACGATCTTCCCAGTGGCTCCCGTTAGAGTGAAGTCAGCCGAACCTTGAGCCACGCCGTCGATGTAGACTGTGACTTCGTCTTCATCGTCGGTGACAACGCCGAGAGTGTCGACGACGGGAAAGCTTCTGGTGTAGAACGTCGTCTGGGCGGCCTGTGATGGGCTGCCCTGCATCTCCTCGCCCTGGGGGCTGCCCTGGATGACTACCTTTGTTCTCCAGCCTTTAGACGCCGACAACTGGCTACACCGTCCCGATGCTGATGGATTCAACCACGAAGTCGAGGGTCTCCGTCACATAGTCGGGCTGAGGCTCGCTCATCCGGTGGTTTCCGAACTTGCCCTTGCAGACGATCTTAATCTTGCCGGCAGCATACTTGAACGGGTATATGCCAAGCCACTTCTCAGGCGGCAGCATGTCAGCTTGGCCGACGCCCGCATATCCCGCCCAAGTACTGTCCACAAACTTCTTGGTGAGGGAGACTCTCATCTTGACGTTGCCCTCGTTGATCTCCTTGGGAAGCCTGCTGCCCCACTGATAGAGTTCCTCGAGGCCGCCGTCGATGTTGGTCTCCACAACGTCGATGTAGTCTTCGTTGCTTGCTCCGCTGAGTCCTGCTTCCGTGTCGGCTATGCGAAGGTTTCCTCTCCAACCTTTAGTCGCGCTCATGCTTCTCCTCCTTCATGTTTTCTTCGTTTAAGAAACGTGTAAATCGATGCTTTTAACAAATTTTAAGGGATAATCACATAAATTAGATTACTATGGGCAGATTTATGTGGGTAAACCATAAAATCTGTTAAAAACCGGCTTCTTCACAGGTTTAAACAGATTAAAGTGTCCAACTTAGCCGACCTCGTCGACCGTCGCGGTGAAAACGTCGATATCTATCGCCGCTCTCAGTCAGGCGTTGACGAGTTCAACAGGCCCGTCTATTCATGGTCGCTTCAGGCCCAGGAGAAGGCCTTCATCCAGAACGTAACCCAGGCCTCAGGCCTAGGCGAGATCATCACCTTCGCAGGCGAACTCACCGTCGATGACCGAGTCGGCTACTTCAAGCCGGACAGCGTCGTCCAAGACGACGACCAGATCGAGTGGACCGGAAACAGGTACGACGTGAAGGCGGTACAGCCCCGCAGTTTGGACGGCTCGACCGTCTTCCTGGTAGCGGTTCTGAAGAGGCTCGTAGAGGATGGTTGAGAACCCCAAGGAGCTGCTGGTGGGCCTGCTGCAGGGCAACATCCACGTCTACGAGGACGACGGCTCAACCGAGGTATCGGGCGTGATCTCTGCAGCCTGGTACGACGCCGAGATCTTCAAGGACCATGGCTGGCAGGTCTCAGTCGGACCGAGCCTCGGGACGGTTGCGGAGGTGATGGACCTCGGCGCCCACCACAAGGACTATGATGAGGCGGTCAAGGTCACGGTCTGGGTTCTGGAGAAGCGTGGTGTGAACTACACGCCGGAGCGCCTCCGCTTCGACATCAT
>CAZRAV010000187.1:0-1606 GCA_964598175.1 uncultured Candidatus Bathyarchaeia archaeon
GGCTGACCGAAAGCTTCAACGACCAAGTGGAGGACCTCGGGTTGACCGCCCTAGCATTCGGCTTGCCCATCGAAAATCCGACTACCCTCTCCATCAACCTCTTCAATAAACCCGTACCTTCCGACAAGATGTACCTGTGGCAGACAGGAGTCGCAACATTTGAAGACTATGTAACAAAGGGTAGCTTCGCAGCTGGTGGTAATGCCAACTACGCGACATACCTTGCTATGATGAACAGTGGAATCTTCTCCTATTCGGGACGCAGTGGCTTTCTCTGCACGAAGTACACCGAAGAAGATCTGCAAAAGACTGAAGACGCCTTTGGCAGAACTCTGAGGGTGCTGAAGGAGAATAATCTCGTGGGACAGGTCTAGTGATTCGGCCTTCAATCACGCTTTTTATCATCCTGAGCACTGATAAAGTCGTTTAAACCGATAAAGATAAAAATCGACCTAATCTGATAAAAAGAGGACACGGAGGCTTGGAAGTGGGCCTTGGGAACAAGCTAACGGACATTGAGGAGGAGTTGCGGGTTCTGCTGGAGAAGATCGAGAGCTTGGAGGAGCGCATCGAGGAGATCGTGGAGAGGCTCAACGAGTTCGAAGAGAAAATCAGTTCTCTCTAGGGCCTCCTTCGTATAGCCACCATGCGAGGGTCTGCTTCCCCACATTCTAAAAACTTTAATAAACCTCACAGGTAGCCCTATCGTGGCGGGTCCCACATGTCCTTCGGCAGGCACACCTCGAAACAGATCATCGGCTCCAAGAGCAGCAGGCTAAAAGGGCGGAGGATCATCCTTTGCATCACTGGCAGCGTGGCTGCGGTGAGGAGCCCGGAGATCGCCCGTGAGCTGATGCGCCAAGGCGCCGAGGTCTTCGCGGTCATGACGCCCATGGCCCAGAAGATCATCCACCCCTACCTAATGGAGTGGGCGACGGGCAACCCAGTCGTCACCGAGCTGACGGGCCAGATCGAGCATGTCACCTACGCAGGGGAACACCCCGACCACGCCGACCTCATCTTGGTGGCGCCCTGCACCGCCAACACCATAGGGAAGGCGGCGGCGGCCATCGACGACACTCCAGTGACGACCGTCCTTACGACGGCCATCGGCGCTGGCATACCCATCATAGTCGCCCCCGCGATGCACGGGTCGATGTATAGGCACCCCCTCGTGTTGGAGAACATCAATCGGCTCCGGTCCATCGGGGTCGAAGTACTCATGCCCCGGTTCGAGGAGGAGAAGGCGAAGATACCCGAGACAATGGACATTGTGGACGCCGTCGTCAGGAAGCTCACGGTGAAGAGAGACCTAAAAGGGTGGCGAATCCTCATCACAGCCGGACCAACGAGGGCATACCTTGACGCATTCAGATACATCACGAACCCGAGCTCGGGGAAGATGGGAGTCGCCATCGCCGAGGAAGCCCTAAGACGAGGCGCCCAGATCACACTAGTACACGGGCCCGGGACCGCAGCTCCGCCTCCAGGCGTGGAGGTCTTCCGGGTCGAGACGACGGAGGAGATGCTCGAGGCAACCGTTATGGCGTTGAGGGAGAAAAAGAATGATGTCGTTATTCTAGCCGCCGCGGCCTCTGACTATGGG
>CAZRAV010000188.1:0-1580 GCA_964598175.1 uncultured Candidatus Bathyarchaeia archaeon
ACTACGAACTCCTTTGTGACATGGACCTCTGTGCCGTCTCGCATGCGGGTCACGAGGAGGTAGTCGTCTGGACCTATCTGCAGCTGTCTGATCTCCTCAAGGGTGTGGCCGTCGAGGGCTCCGGCTTCCACCACCTCGTAGCCGTGGCCCAGGATCATCATCATGTCGGGGAGAATGTCCGTCCTAGGCGACTGCCCTATGGTTATCAGCCCTATCTTCTTCATGGTCTCAGATGGTTTAATGCGTCCACGGTTAATATGGTTGATGCCTGTGGGGTTTCAGATGAAGCGCTTCTTCAGGGCGTTCCTTTCAGCCTCGACGATCCTCTCGAAGAAGTCGTTCGACTCGCCCTCGGTCTCCGCGAGGAGGTCCCACGCCTCGGTAAAGTCGACCCGTTTGGCAGCTGCGACGATGGCGGCCCTTCTGCCGTACATGGACACGAGCTTCGCCGAGTCCCTCCCTCGGCTCCACCATCTGGCCGCCTCCCTCGGAACGCCTCGCCTCTCCAGGGCCATCGCCCTCATCACCTCTTCTATGCTCCGGTCGAAGATCCCCATCTCGGTCGAGCCGCACTTCGGGCAGACAAGTCGCTCGGGCAGGCCCCTCATGCGATGGGTCTCGAAGTAGTCGCGGCAGCTGAGGCAGGCGAGGACCCGAGTCTCGTTCAGCAGGCGGGCTCTCGCCGACTCGACGATGATGCGGTTCATCTTCTCAGGCGGGACGATGTCTGTCTTCATGCTTATGCTGTCGATGCCGACGAGGGCGAGGGGGCTGACCTCTCCGCTGGTGTCGAGCTTCACCACCTCGATCTCGCCTCTCGCCATCTTACGGAGCAGGTCCACAGTAGCTTCGACGTCAAGGTCCTTCCTCATCGTGTCCTTCATCGACTCCTCGAATATGCAGGTCCCCTCGAAGCTCTTCATCAGCCTACCGAGGGTGATGTTGCTGAAGTTTGCGTACTTGCTGAGGGCTCCCGACTTCCTGGCCACGTTGATGAGGCGCCTCTTGAAGAGACCCGTCTTCGTTATGGCGGCCCTCAGGATCCTCTCCAGGTCCATCTCCGCCAGCCTTCTCAGGAGCCCCGCGACGAAGGCGGCGTCGACCTCACCGACGGTCTGCGTCACCACCCTATAGGCGTCCTGCTGGACACCCACAGGGTAGCCTGTCTCCTCGGATATGATGTGACCGACGATCCTGGCCAGAGTCCTGTTGACCATTGATCCGAAGTTGGCATGGATAATCACGTTCTCCTCCCAGTCCTCGACGACTACGCGGCGATCCGTGGGCACTGGAAAACCCTGCTTGACATGGTCGACGATCTCCAAGATAGCTCGAACGATGGTCTCCTTCCTGGCAGGGTAGACCTCCCCAAGCTGCACGCCAACCTCGTCCGGAGTCCGCCCATCCTTTATGCCGCGTTCCACCTCGGCTTTGATGCTGCCGACCTCAAGGGCGACGTCGAGGGGGACGGGGATCTCCTCGCCGACCCAGCTGGGTATGGCACCTGTGGGGTCGTCTTCGGACTTGACGTAGATCTTGTCGCTGTGGATGTTTAGTATCTTCCACGGGCTGCCGCGGAT
>CAZRAV010000189.1:0-1576 GCA_964598175.1 uncultured Candidatus Bathyarchaeia archaeon
GCCAAAACTTCGAAGCTGGTTCTCGTCGATTTCTGGGCGAGCTGGTGCGCTCCCTGCAAGGCCATGAAGCCGGTGGTGGAGGCGTTGGCGAGAGAATACGCCGGCAGGGCCGTTTTCGCCAAGATAGATGTGGACCAGAACCAGGCGCTGGCTCGGAGGTACGATGTCATGAGCATCCCCAACTTCGTCCTCTTCAAGAACGGCAGGCCCGTGGACCGCGTCGTCGGCGCCGTGGGCAGATCCGGCCTCGAAGCCATGCTGAGAAGACATCTAGCCTGAGCTGGGGATGGGGGCTAGCGGGCGGCGAAGTGGAAGAGGACGGAGGCCATGCTCTTCTCAGCTTCCGCCAGCCCGTGGACCCTCCCGTGCTTCGAGTCACATCCCTCGATGACGTAGTACTCGTTGGGGCTGTGGGCGAGGCCGCCGTGGCCTAGGGAGCCGCCAACGATGGGCAGATTAAGGGGCTCCCCCGCGAATATGTACGCCGGCCAAGCCGGGCCGGTGTAGATGGGGTTGGCGATGGGCGGGTTGATGGAGTACTTGACGCCGAACTCTTCGAAGGTGTCGTACATTGCCTCGGCCACGGGGTTCTTATAGTCGACGAGGGCCCAGGAGTAGCCGCCGAGCTTCCTCAGAGCCACGTCACCGTACCCATGTCCATCAAGGTGCGTCCTGATCATGTTGAACAGTCCCTCCAGGGTCTGGTTGGGGATGAAGCGGATGTTGTGTTTCGACGTGACCTTATGCGGTAGAAACGTCTTCGTACCGGGTCCAGTCCATCCACCCCAGATGCCGTCGAGGTTGAAGCTCGTGCTGAACAGCTGCTCCTTTAGGATGTCCTTCGGGTCCTCGAGGTCGCCCTTGAATCGCTTCACCTTCATTGTCTCCTTGATGAGATCGGGGTCGAAGACCTCCAACGCCGGCGTCGACCTCCTGTATCCCTCATCCAGCAGCCGAAGGTCCTCCTCGCTTGGGACGGCGATATCGTCGTACCACCCCTCCACCTCGACAGTGTTTCCGTCGTCGCTCACCAGCGTCGACAGCATCTTCACATGCCTCCAGGCTGGGCTGTCCAGGATGCGCTTCATGATTCCGTGTACCCCGAACTCGGTTGGTCCCCGCCCCCATAGGGCACCGTCCGTCTCCAGCTCGATGTAGAGTATGCCCTCCGAGCCTAGCATTAGCCGGGCGAGGCCGTTCTGGTCTTGGCTGCCGATTGGGAAGTAGACGCCGTCGGCCTTCTTGAGCCTCTGCTCGTAGTCGTGGACGAACTTGGGCATGCTGACGCTGCTGCGTTCCTCCTCGCCCTCGAAGACGAAGATGACGTTGACCGGGAGCTCACCGGCGGCCTGCTGCACCGACTCGAAGGCGTTTAGAAAGGCGGCCATTGGCCCCTTGGTGTTCGTCGCCCCCCGGTTCATCACAACCTTCTTAAACGGGGGCCTCTCCACGATGCGGCCACCGAAGGGCGGAACCTTCCAGAGCTCGGGCTCAACGGGTTGGACATCGTACATCCCGTAAACGATGAGGGTCTTATCGGCGCCAGCGTTGTACTCGCCGTAGACGATAGGCCAGT
>CAZRAV010000190.1:0-1547 GCA_964598175.1 uncultured Candidatus Bathyarchaeia archaeon
TCTTCTCCAGCTCTTCAATATATCGGCTCAATGGCCTTCTCGTACACTCGCGGTACGGGCCCTTTTTTCTCTTGCGTCAACTAAGTGGGGTTGAGGTATCGCCCATAAAGCCCATTTGTGCTGGCGACACCCCAGCGAACCTTCAAGGGACACATCCTCACCATCGACCTTCTAGATTGCCTCAGTGTCGCACACGCCTCAGGTTTAGAGAAGCGGCCCCCATAAGCCAAAAATTGTTGCGGATGTGAGAAAAACCACCTGGAAACGGGTGCTACTTTCCGGCAAGCTGCCCCAGTATCTGTGCAGCCCTCACCGTGTTGAAGGCTCCGCATGTGCATTGTCTGCTCAGCCTGATGGCTGCCTCCGTGGGGGTGATCCTGTCGTTCTTGATCATCTCCAGCAGATGGTCGACGATCCTCTCCGAGATCATGGCGTGACCGCACATGGTGGTGACGAGTCTGGCGTCGTCCGAGGGCGCCTTCTCCCGTATGCCCATGAAGCCCAGGGCTAGATTGGAGGTGTGCGGATGGTCGCCCACACCCGCCCTCTTCATGATGTCCTTCACCTCGTCAGTGAGGCCGCTTATAGTGACGGAGATTCCAAGGTCCGCCTCCTTCAACGCCTTCAGCACCTCGACAACGGCCTCCTTATCGTCGAAGGCGGCCTGCATGATGGCAGCATCCGTGACGTTGTCGACGATCTCCTTCGAAGGCATGCCCCGACCCAAGTTGCCGACCTCCATGCTGCCCATGTTGATGGGGTTGAAGCTCGAGATTACCCTTAGCATCTCCCTGAGCCTAGGGGCGCAGCCCTTCTTGTTGAAGCCCTTGGCGCCGGTGATGACGAGGACGAAGTCGTTCTTCAGGGACTCGACGGTTCCCTCACGATAGAGCGTGTGCGTCATTCCGACCCCTCCTACCGGCATCCCGGGCGGCCGATGCCCATGTTATGTTTGCCATTGGGCCTGACCTCGATGCCGGGGATCTCCTCCAGCAGCGGCATGAGCTCCAGCTCCCCCTCCTTCCACCTCGAGATCAGCCCGACAGAGAAGACCGTGTCGACCTCCTCGGAGACCTCCCTGAGCGTCTGCAGAATCTCCAGCACCTTCTCCTTGGACGTCTTGAACTCTATGATGGCGGAGAGCGATCTCACCCTCCTAATGCTATCCGGGGAGATCCCCCACGGGTTATCCTGGGTAAACCTGCCCGTCCCGTAGTCGATGAGCATGCTGACAGGGTTGAGATCCAGGAACTCGACCCCATGCCCCGCCAGGGTCATGGCGACCTTCTCGACATCCGTGAACCCGGTTGAGACGCCGGGCCTGCCCAGCTCTACGCCCCAGCCGGCTTCGCCGAACCCCACGTTGTTCGTCACATCGTTGGTCTTCATCTCCTCGGTCCCCCTTCCGGGCACCTCGGTCTCCTTGAACGTGGCAAGCGGGTCGCTGAAGAGCTTCCTGAGAAGCCTCGGGGGCTTGAGGTCTGGCTGCCTCAGGGCGTCAACCGGGCACTCGGCCCGCATGCATGTTCCGCATTCGACGCACTTCT